>CAZRWZ010000129.1:0-8236 GCA_964603745.1 uncultured Bacteroidaceae bacterium
CCTACTGCCTACTGCCTACTGCCTACTGCCTACTGCCTACTGCCTACTGCCTACTGCCTACTACCTACTACCTACTACCTACTGCCTACTACCTACTGCCATATGCTGACTGCCATCTGCTGACTGCCGACTGTCTACTGCCTACTGCCTACTGCCTACTGCCAACTGCCTACTGCCTACTGCTGACTGCCTACTACCTACTACCTACTGCCTACTACCTACTACCTGTTTCATCTAACATCTTTTCTAGTAGTTTATTTAAACATAGCATTGATAATACATAAGCAAATACCATTTTTAAAATAATTTAATAAAAATTAATAGTCAAAGCTTGATAAAATTTTATACTTTAGCACAATTTTTTAATTGAAATATCTAATATATGTCATTTTCAGATCAAAAACTTATTGGTGAAGGACTTACATTCGATGATGTATTGTTAATACCGGCATACTCGGAAGTATTACCACGAAATACTATTACAAAATCTAACTTTTCTAGAAATATTGTAATAAACACACCTATTGTATCAGCAGCTATGGATACAGTAACAGAAGCAAATTTAGCCATGGCAATTGCCAGAGAAGGAGGCATTGGTGTTATTCATAAAAACATGAGTATAGAACAACAAGCCAAAGAAGTAAAAAAAGTAAAAAGAGCTGAAAATGGTATGATTTACGACCCTATTACCATCACAATAGACCAAACTGTGGGAGCAGCATTAGACCTAATGAAAGAATTTAAAATTGGTGGTATTCCTGTAATTACAGACGACCGAAAACTTTTAGGAATAGTAACAAACAGGGACTTACGTTTCCAAAAAGAGATGGATAGACCAGTTAGTGAAGTAATGACCAAAGATAATCTTATAACAACCTCGCAAAACACTACACACGACCAAGCCGAAAAAATATTAGAAAAATATAAAATTGAAAAACTACCCGTAGTTGACAAAGACAATAAAATAATTGGATTATTAACTTTTAAAGATATAACAAAAGCAAAAGACCGCCCAAATGCGTGCAAAGACAACAAAGGCAGATTAAGAGTAGCTGCCGGAGTTGGTGTTACATTCGACACAATGGACAGGATTAAAGCTTTAGCACACGCACATGTTGATGCAATAGTTATTGATACAGCTCACGGTCATACAAAAGGAGTTATAGACATGCTTAAACAAGCAAAAAAAGAATATCCTAATATTGATTTTATAGTAGGAAATATTGCAACAGCCGAAGCAGCAAAATCATTAGTAGAGGCTGGTGCCGATGGCGTTAAAGTTGGAATTGGTCCAGGTTCAATATGCACAACAAGAATTATTGCAGGCGTTGGCGTACCTCAATTATCAGCAGTTTACGATGTATATCATGCAATTAAAGATTCTGGTGTTCCGGTAATTGCCGATGGAGGATTAAGATACTCTGGAGATATAGTTAAGGCACTTGCTGCCGGAGCAGATTCTGTTATGGTAGGTTCGTTACTTGCAGGAGTTGAAGAATCGCCCGGAGAAACAATTATTTATCAAGGCAGAAAATTTAAATCATACAGAGGAATGGGTTCTGTAGAAGCAATGCAACAAGGCTCAAAAGACCGTTATTTTCAAGATATTGAAGATGATATAAACAAACTTGTGCCAGAAGGAATTGCTGCAAGAGTACCATTTAAAGGAAATTTAGAAGAAGTAATATATCAATTAATTGGAGGATTAAGAGCTGGCATGGGATATTGTGGAGCAGCAACAATTAACGATTTACATTCGGCAAAATTTGTAAGAATTACAAATTCAGGAATAAATGAAAGTCACCCTCATGACGTAACAATTACTCGTGAAGCACCAAATTATAGTAGATAAGAAATAAATAACCATTTAAAATTATAATAACATGAAAAAATTAGGAATTTTATTATTAATTGTTTTTACACTAACAATTAGTTTTGCTCAAGAAACAAAAGAGTATAATGACGATGCTGTATTAATGACTATTGGTGGAAAAGAAATTACCAAAGGTGAATTTATTAGAATATACCACAAAAATAATAATAGTACAGAACAAAAATCAGTTACAGAATACTTAGAACTATTCGAAAATTTCAAACTTAAAGTTATTGAAGCCGAAAACTTAGGTTTAGACACACTTCCAAAATTTAGAAGAGAACTTGATGGATACACAAGACAATTAGAAAAACCTTACTTTACCGATAGTTTGATTGATGAAAAACTAAAACAAGAAGCCATAGAAAGATCAAAATTTGATGTAAGAGCAAAACACATATTAATAAAAGTTAGTTCAGATGCAGTACCCTCTGACACATTAAAAGCTTACAACAAAATTACAATGATTTACAACAAAATAAAAGCCGGCGAAAATTTTGACACATTAGCAAAAAAATATTCCGAAGATAAGTATAGTGCTGTCAATGGTGGAGACCTTGGCTATTTCACAGTTTTTGGAATGGTTTATCCGTTTGAATCTGCTGCATATAATACTGAAATAGGAAAAACTTCTAATATTTTTAGAACACAATTTGGTTATCATATATTAATGACAACAGACAAACGCCCTGCACATGGCGAAGTTAAAGTTGCACATATTATGATAGCAGTACCTAATAACGCCGACGATAAAGCCAAAACAGATGCCGAAACTAAAATTAATGATATTTATAAAAAACTACAAGCCGGAGAAGAATTTGCAAAATTAGCCGAAGAATTTTCTGACGACAAAGGCTCTGCAAAAAAAGGAGGAGAATTAAATTGGTTTGGAACAGGAAGAATGGTGCCTGAGTTTGAATCGGCAGCCTTTTCATTAAAAAACAAAGGAGATTACACAAAACCTATTAAAACATCTTTTGGTTGGCATATAATCAAACTTATTGATAAAAAAGATGCTAAAAGCTTAGAAGAACAACAAGAATATGTTCTAAGTAAAATATCTAAAGATGCACGTATGAATCAAAGCAAAGAAGCTGTTTTAAAAAGACTAAAAAAAGAATATAATTACAAAGCATATACAAAAAGATTAACTCCATTTTTTAAATATTTCGATGAACGAGCAAAAGAAAAATATGAATGGACTGATCCTGAATTAGAAACACTTAAAGCACCACTTATTGAGTTAGGCGATACTGTTTTTACTCAAGCTGATTTTTTAATTTATATGAGAAGGTTTACAAGAAAAAATCTAACAAAAACACCAGATTTATATGTATTTAATGCTTTTAAAATATTCTCTGATAACGAAATAATTAAATACGAAAGAAGTAAATTAACCAGTAAATATCCAGATTATAAATATCTATTAAAAGAATATCACGATGGAATACTTCTTTTTAATCTTACCGACCAAGTTGTATGGTCTAAAGCTGTTAAAGACACCGTTGGACTACAAGCATACTACCAAAAACATAAAGAAAAATTTATGTGGGAGGAAAGATTAAACATTACAGATTACACAATTCCTACAAAATATTATAAAAAAGCTATTAAAATTGCTAACAAAGGTTTAAATGCCGCAGACGCTCTTGTTGAATTAAAACAACTAGCAAAAAAAGATACAAGTGCTATTTTTATTGCTGAAGATAAAAAAATCACAAAAAGTGATAATGAAAAAGTTTTTGCAGCAAAAAAAGAAAAAGGTATTGTTGAAATTAGTAAGAACGATGAAACTGTAAATTTTGTTTACATAAAAAACAAAATTGCTCCTGAGCCAAAAGAGTTAGACAAGGTTAAAGGATTAATGACAGCCGATTATCAGAATTATCTTGAAAAAGAATGGATTAAAGAGCTTAAAGCAAAATATAAAATAGAAGTTAATAAAAATGTACTTAACTCAATAAAATAAAAATAAAATAATGTCTCAAAAGTAAATAAATAATTATAGCAATAGTGTTATGCCTCAACTCTGTTTTGAGAAAGCTCTTAATTACTTTGCTAAAATTATAACTTTTGAGACATTATTTTTCGCATTTAATGAATAAAATTTTATACATATCATTATTAGTAGTAGTATTTATTTCTTCTTGCAAAGAAAAAGAAGAAATAAAAAATAATAATTATATTGCTAGAGTTGGAGAAAAATATCTTTATAAAACAGATATTTCTTCAATAATAAAAAACTATAACCATGATAGTATATCAATAGCCCCAGAAATAATAAACAGATGGGTGTTAGAACAGTTAGAATATAGAGAGGCTAAAAAAAATATATCTAAAGACAATCCCGAAATTGAAAAGCTAATTGAAGAGTATCGTGTTTTTTTATATATTGATAGATTTAAAAAAGAATATATAAAACACAATCTCGATACTATCGTAAACAAACAATCTATACAAGATTGGTACGATAAAAATAAATCATTGTATATTTTAGACAAAAATATAGTTAAAGCTACTTACATAAAAACTGACGTAAAAGCTCCTAAGTTATACAAACTTAAACAATGGTTAAAATCTGGACAAATTGAAGACCTAGAACAAATAAGTGAATATTGTGTTAAAAACGCCGAAAAATATGATAACTTTAACGATAGCTGGCTGTCTTTTAATGAAATTATAAAAAATATACCAAAAACAATAAATAATCAAAGCTCTTTTCTAAAATATTCAAAACACATAGAAGTTCGAGATTCTGCATCATATTATTTATTGTATATAAAAGATTATAAACTTATTGGCGATACCTGTCCGGTAAGTTTTATACAAAGACAAGTAGCAAAAAACATTTTAAAACAACGAAAAAAAGAGTTGTTAATAAACTTAAAAAATAATTTACTTGAAGAAGGTAAATCGAAAAAAATAGTAGAAATAAAATAAAAAATAATGCAAAAAATAATAACAAGTATTTTATTGTTAGTCATAGGGTTTAACAGCTTTGCACAAGAAACCGATGAGGTTATAGATCAGATTATTGGAATTGTAGGTAAAAATATAATTATGCAATCTGATATCGAGAATCAATATAATCAATACATGTCTCAAGGCGTGGTTTACGATGGTGATTTAAAATGTAAAATTATTGAAGATTTACTTTTTCAGAAACTTCTGCTTAACCAAGCTCAACTTGACAGTATTGAAGTATCCGAAGCAGAAATAAACGATAATTTAGACCGAAGAATAAGATATTTTGTATCACAAATTGGTTCAGAAGAAAAACTAGAAGAATTTTACGGAAAACCAATTATAGAAATTAAAGAAGAATTTAAATCTGTTTTAAAAGACCAAATGCTTGTTGAAAAAATGCAAGGTAAAATAACCGCTGATATAAAAGTAACCCCATCAGAAATACGTAAATTTTACAACAATATACCAAAAGACAGTTTACCAAAAATTGAAACAAAATACATATTTAAGCAACTTGTAATAAAGCCAAATATAAGCGAAAAAGAAAAATTAGCCGTTAAAGAAAAACTTAGAGAATTTAAAGAAAGAGTTAAAAACGGAACAAAATTTTCTACACTTGCAGTAATGTATTCCGAAGATCCAGGTTCTGCAAAAAATGGTGGAGAATTAGGCTATGTAGGTCGTAGCGATTTAGTTCCCGAATTTGCAGCAGTTGCATTTAAATTAAAAAGCCCCGGCGATGTTTCTAAAATTGTAGAATCTCAATACGGATTTCATATAATACAACTAATAGACCGAAAGGGTGATAAAATAAATGTTAGGCATATACTTATAAAACCAAAAGTTTCTTACGAAGAATTAGCAAAAGCAAAACAAAAATTAGATAGCATTAGAAACTTAATAGTAAAAGACACTATTAGTTTTGAAAATGCCGTTTTAAAATTTTCTGAAGATAAAGATACCAAATTTAACGAAGGTTATGTAGTGAACCAATATACCGGTAACAATGAGTTTTTTGAAGAACAAATAAGCCCCGCCATAGCATATGCTATAAAAAACTTAAATATTGGAAGCATAACATACCCATTTAAAACAAAAACAATTTCTGACGAAGATATTTATTCTATAATTAAATTTGATAATAAAATTGCAGCCCATTCAGCCACTATACAAGACGATTACAAACAAATACAAGAAATGTGCATTGCCGATAAAAAACAAAAAACTATTACAGAATGGGTTAAAAACAAAGTAAAATCTACTTATTTTAGAATTGACGATTCTTATTCTAATTGCGAAACACTTAAAGGCACTTGGTTAAAATAATTTTTTATGACACAATATAATTCAGATACAGAAGCTGTTAATGCTTTAAAGCAATCTTATAATACGTTAAAAACCGAAATAGGAAAAGTTATTGTTGGACAAGACCAAACAATAAAAGAAGTATTAATTTCATTTTTTGGAAATGGACATTGTTTGTTGATAGGAGTTCCCGGATTAGCAAAATCATTGTTGGTTACAACAATATCACAAGCATTAGGATTAAAATTTAATAGAATTCAATTTACACCCGATCTAATGCCATCTGATATTATTGGAACAGAAATATTAGATGCCAACAAAGAATTTAAATTTATTAACGGGCCACTTTTTGCTAATTTTATTTTGGCAGATGAAATTAACAGAACCCCACCAAAAACACAAGCCGCATTGTTAGAAGCAATGCAAGAAAGAAATATAACCGCAGCAGGAACAACCTATAAATTAGAAGAACCATTTTTTGTTCTTGCAACACAAAACCCTATTGAACAAGAAGGTACATATCCTTTACCCGAAGCTCAGCTAGATCGTTTTATGTTTAATATAATTTTAGATTATCCTAGTTATAACGAAGAATTAGAAATTGTAAAAACTACAACATCTGACATTACAAAAACCGTTAACAAAGTGCTTTCTGCCGAAGAAATTATATTTTTTCAGCAACTAATTAAAAAAGTTCCTGTTAACGATAATGTTTTAGAATATGCCGTACAACTTGTTAGCAAAACAAGACCAAACAGAGAAATGGCTTCAGATTTTGTAAATAACTATCTAACTTGGGGTGCCGGTCCTAGAGCTTCGCAATTCTTAATTATAGCAGCCAAAGTTAATGCTGTGTTAGAAGGTAAATTTTCACCAGATATTGAAGATATAAAAGCAGTGGCAATACCTGTTCTACGCCATAGAATTGTAAAAAACTACAAAGCTGATGCCGATGGTATATCAATTGAAAATATAATTACAAAACTACTTTAATAAAATACATAACTAAATAATAATTATGAGAAAGATAATATTTTTAATAATACTATTTTTAATAGCCGAAATACATACTAAAGCACAAGATATCAGTAAATTATTCAATCAAGTTGATAACTCAGTTGTAACAATACAAGTTATTGAAAGCAAAACAGTTGGCGAAGGGAAAACAGACAAAGTTTCTTACGGTGCATTGGGTACAGGTGTATTAATTAATAAAGAAGGAAAAATATTAACTGCAGCACATGTAGTAAATAATGCAGATCAAATAATGGTTATTTTTAAAGATGGGCAAACTTTACAAGCAAAAGTTGAAAGTTTATCGAGAAAAGCAGATATTGCAGTTATAAAAACTCAAGGAATAATCAATAATCCACAAATTGCAAAATTAGGTAACAGCGATGAAACTAAAATTGGAGATAAAATAATTATTATAGGAAACCCTATGGGCTTATACCATTCATTATCTGTTGGCTATATCAGTAGAAAAGAAACATCTATACAATCGACAAGTGCATTAAAATCAATGGAAATTTTTCAAACTGATGCCGCTATAAATACCGGAAATTCAGGAGGTCCAATGTTTAATTTAAATGGCGAAGTAATCGGTATTGTAAGCTCAATACTTTCTCGCTCAGGTGGATTCGAAGGTATTGGCTTTGTGGCTACAATAAACATTATAAAAGACTTGCTTTTAGACAATTCAAATAACTGGATTGGTGTTGATGCATTCTATTTACATGGAAAAATAGCTTTTGCTTTTAATATTGCTCAAGGTGGTGGTGTTTTAATAGAGAATGTTTCTAAAAACTCTCCTGCATATTATATGGGTTTAAAAGGTGGTAACTTAATTTCTGTTATAAACAAGCAAGAAGTTGTTATTGGAGGCGATATCGTTTTAGCTATTGATAATTATAAATTCGACACCCCAAAAAATACCGAAAAAGCAATAAATTATTTAAATACCCTTGAAAAAGGAACAAACTATACTCTTAAAATTTTAAGAGCCGGTGAAATAATCGAATTAAAATGGATTATTAAGGGGACTTCTGAAAATAATTGATAATTAGCAATCTAATTTTTAATTCTTAATTT
>CAZRWZ010000130.1:0-8157 GCA_964603745.1 uncultured Bacteroidaceae bacterium
AAAATGCTCATTTACATATGTAAATGAGCATTTTTCAAACAACGCAATACTTGAACTCAAACTTTATAGTTCAATCTCTTGACTTTATGGACAGACACTAAGTATTATAAACACGCAATTGTTTATATCTTTTACATAAAGCTATAAAAGCTATTGAGCAAACATATAAATTTGTTATGTAGTTAATAATAGCATAAATTTAAACTAAACAATATGCCTTATAGAAGATTGCCAAATACTGATACAAAAAGAGTTAGAGCTTTAAAAATTGCTTTAGAAAAAGCCGACGAATCTCCGGTTTTTAAACTTCCTTTTTCTATGGGAACCGTACAAAAAGTAAAAAATTTATTCCCTGAATTAGAAAAACGAATTCTGCTTCAAAAAGAAGCATTAAAACATCAAGTATCTAAACAAAAAGATTATTCTGATTTATACAAAAAAGCTAAAACTTATGTTTCACATTTTATTCAAGTAATGAATTTGGCAGTTATTAGAGGCGAATTAAGCAAAGATATATTAAAATTTTATGGTTTTACAAAAGAAACCGTAAAAGTACCTAGTTTTAAAAATGAAAATGAATTAATAGAAATAGGAACACGATTAATTGCAGGCGAAAAAGAAAGAATACTACAAGGTAATAATCCAATAACAAATCCTACAATAGCATTAGTAAATGTGCATTTCGATAAATTTGTTACAACAAGAAGATTTCAAAAGAAATTGCAAGAAAATTATCAACGATGCAATAATGATATTTCAGAATTTAGACCAGAGGTAGATAAGCTAATACAACTTTTGTGGAACGAAATAGAAAATTATTTTTCTGATTTATCAGATAATGATAAAAGAACTATGTCAGCTGAGTTTGGTGTGGAATATGTATATCGAAAAAACGAGAAACAAGAAAATGAAGACATTGAAATACAACACAATATAACAGAAAACAGTGTTAATAATTCAGATAATAATCAACAATATTCAATTTCGTTCTAATTTGTATTATTTTTGCATTAAAGTGTAAAAAAATACTTTATGAGAAATAAACTTATGTTACTCTTGGGAATATTGGTTTTTTCAAACTTATTCTCTCAAACAAAAGATTCTGTTTTAGTTACTACAAATTTTAAATTTGAAGATGGAATTTATATTGATTTTAATGCTGTTAAATACCTATCGCCAATAAATATTAATTCTATTATAACAAATTTACCGATTAAAGATATAGAGTTTTTTAACAAACTCTGCAAACAAGAATACATAGAATACTATAACACACAAGGCGAACGCCAAAAAATCAAGACAATACATATTTGGGGTTATGCTCAAAACGGAACACTCTACAAAAACAGTTCAGGAGATTTTTTTAGAATACCTTTGATATCTTCAATATCTCAATATGTTGCTAATGTAACTGTTATGCGAGAATATGCTAACGACCCTTTTATGAATAATAATTATTACTATAACGGAATGGGAACAACCCGATACGAAACAAAAGAAGCACATACCTTTATAATAAGCTTTGAATATGGTATAGTTTACGATTATGATTATAAAAACTTAGAAGTGCTTTTAGCACAAGATGAAGAACTTTTTAATGAATACACATCATTAAAAAAACGAGAAAAAAAGCAAAAAATATTCTTATATATCAGAAAATACAACGAAAAACACCCATTGTATTTATACAAAACCAATTAGTAATCAAAATTGATAATAAATACATTGTATTATTTATCTTCATTTGATTATTTATTGGCATTAATAAATTGGTAATTTGAAAATTAAATAATGATTGATTACGAAAAATTACAAATATTAGCAAAGCAAAAAGAAAAGGAAAACAAACGCTTTGCAAAAAATCTAAGAAATAAAAAACCAAAAGATTTAGACAAAGTTGTTTTGCAACTTCACAACGAGGTTTTTAATAAAATTGATTGCCTAGATTGTGCATATTGCTGCAAAGGTCTTGGACCACAAATTACTGAAAAAGATATTGATAGAATCTCAAAATTTTTAAAGCTTACAAGTACTAAATTTATAGAGCAGTATCTTAAAATAGATGAGGATAAAGATTATGTTTTTAGTAAAATACCTTGTCCGTTTTTAATGGACAATAATTATTGTTTTATTTATGATGTAAGACCAAAAGCATGCAGAGAATATCCGCACACCGACAGAAAAAGATTTTATCAGATTTTAAACCTAAGTGTTAAGAACACATATACTTGCCCTGCCGTTTACGAAGTAATGGAAGGACTAAAAAATCATTATAAGTAATGTTGTTATGAGTGCCCTTTTACAACCATAATCATAATTTTATAGTTCAATCTAAAGAACATAAAAATTTGATAAATAAAACAAGTTCTCCAAAATTTTGTCATTCTTGTAGGAATTGGAGGATAATATTCATCTTTATAATTTCGTACTTTATCTGTATTTTCCATTTTTTCTAAATTTCTATTAAATTAATATAATATTTACATCAGCTATTCTGGTAATAGCCACCAAAAAGGATAACCTTTTGCTTTGTGCATAAACATATAATGTAAAAATAATTTAATCCAGTGTCCTGATAAGCCAACAACCCCAACAGTTGCATTAATATCACGTCCCCATTCGGGGTATTTATCCCAATCTGGCACAATAGGCGAAACAGTCATTGTTGCCGCCTTTCCCTTTCTTATACCATAACCTGCCGAAACAATACAAGCTGCTGCCATTCTGCTCATACTAGCTTTGTGCTTATGCTCTGTTGTGTTGTTTTTTATCATATTAGCAATATTCAAAGCAATAATTTTACCTATAACACCCGATGGCATTCCTGTTCTTGGAGGTGCTGGGAAAATTGCAGTGCCATTTGCCGATTTCATTGGTTTAGACATTGTATGCGGTGGTGCAAAAGCAATTCCTGCCGCAAAAATATTTTTATATGTAGGGTTATCATAAGTCTCTGGCCAATCAGAAGCTTTCCATTCTTCAAATGGCTTTGGTGTATAATCTGCATCAACAGTCATAAACCCATTTGGTTTAAATAACACATTAGTAATATCTTTGTCCTCTTTGTCGAATGCTTTTATTTCGGCACCTGCAAAACCGGGAATTAACATTGCAAAATCATATTGTTGTGTTAAATATTCACCAGCCAAAGTTTCATAAAAAACTTTATCCTTTTCTACTTTATTTACTCCCGCCCTTTTTATCCATCGTATGCCATATTCGGCTAAGATAGATTCTGCAAAAACCTTTGTAGGTGTAACATAACCGCCACGTTTGATAAAAGCACCACCCATACCAAAATCTCCAAGTTCGTATTCATTTGTTATCCAAATAATATCGGCTAAATGCTCTAATTTTCGTTTTTTAACCTCAAAAGCAATATTTAGTGCATACTCGAAAGCTGCACCTTGGCAAGTTGCCATTGCATGACCAGTTCCTACCAAAAATGTTTGAGGTTTACCTTGTTCCATTTTTTGCAAGGATTTTTGCAATTCTGCCCAAGCATGTGCTGCATGGTCGTAGGAACATACCGAAACCGTATTTCCTGCCTGTGGGCCTAAACCCTCGGTGGCTTCAAAGTTTAACTTCGGTCCTGTGGCGTTTACCAAATAATCAAAATCAACTTTTTCTTGTTCGCCTTGTTTGTCGCCAACAACATATTCTACTGTAACAAAGCCTTTTGTAATCTCAGTATCCCCCTCTGGGTGTATTGATATTGCTTTAGCTTGTTTATACTCAATATCCCATTTACGATATATTTTATCTAGCTTAAATCTTACTTGATCTATACTCATTTGCCCAATGCCAACCCATATATTTGATGGTACCCATTGGTAATAACTATTGGGTGAAATCATTACAACATCATGATTTTTTCCTAATTTCTTTTTTAGAAACGCTACTGCGGTATGCCCCGATATTCCTGCACCTAAAACTACAACTTTTGCCATTTTATTTTATTTAATCATCTAAGTACCTAGATGCTTTATTCAGTGCGAAGATATAACAAATTTTTATCTTTATCAAGATTAATTATAAATAAAATTTATTTTCACACAAGTAAGCATTTGATTTATTGGGTATATCTACAAAAGGAGTAATAGTTTTAGTATTACACCATTTGTTATAGTATAAATTGACAGATTAAAACATAAAATTGATTAAAATGCTTAAAAAACATCTGTAAAGAGCTAAACTTATATTACTTTTGCATTTTATTTTAAGAATTGAACCTTATGACAAGCTCACAGGCAAAAGAGTTTAAACTTAATACAATTGATGAAGCCATCGAAGATATTAAGAACGGAAAAGTAATTATTGTAGTAGATGACGAAAATCGTGAAAACGAAGGTGATTTTATTACAGCTGCACAAGGTATTACAACCGAAACAGTAAATTTTATGGCAACACATGGTCGTGGATTAATTTGTGCTGCAATACCAGAAGAAACTTGCGATAGACTAGAATTAGAGTTAATGATTGGTAAAAACACTGCCCTTCACGAAACTCCATTTACTATTTCTGTTGATTTAATAGGCGAAGGTTGCACCACAGGTATATCGGCATACGATAGAGCCAAAACAATAAATGCCTTGGTAGATAAAAATACTCAATCGAATCAACTTGCACGACCGGGGCATATTTTCCCTCTAAAAGCAAAAAACAGAGGCGTGTTGCGTAGAGCCGGACATACCGAAGCCACAGTAGACCTAACTCGTATGGCAGGCTTAGAACCAGGCGGAGCATTAGTAGAGATAATGAACGAAGATGGCTCTATGGCTCGCTTACCAGAACTTATCGAAGTTGCTAAAAAGTTTAAATTAAAGATAATCTCAATTGAAGATTTAATAAAATATAAATTAGAAAGTGAAAGTTTAATTATTAAGGGTGTTGAAGTAAAGATGCCTACAAAATATGGCGATTTTCATTTAATTCCTTTTAAACAAAAATCTAATGGTTTAGAACATGTTGCATTAATTAAAGGAACGTGGAAAGAAGATGAACCAATTTTAGTTAGAGTTCACTCATCTTGTGTAACAGGAGATATTTTTGGTTCTTATAGATGCGATTGTGGAGACCAACTTCATCAAGCAATGCAAATGGTTGATAAAGAAGGAAAAGGTGCTGTTATTTATATGAATCAAGAAGGTAGAGGAATTGGTTTAATGAATAAAATTGCAGCTTATAAACTGCAAGAAGAAGGCGACGATACCGTTGATGCAAATATACATCTTGGCTTTGCTGCAGACGAAAGAGATTATGGTGTAGGGGCACAAATTCTAAGAGAATTAAATATTACTAAGTTACGTTTAATAACCAATAACCCAGTAAAACGTGCAGGAATAGAAGGTTATGGATTAGAAGTTGTAGAAACTGTTCCAAATGTTATTGAACCAAATAAATATAATAAAAAATATTTGGAAACAAAGCAGAACCGCATGGGGCATTTCTTAGATTTAGTAATGTATAAGCCAGAAGAAGATTAATCATTAAAATTCATTATTATGATTTCTAAAATTGACGAATTAATTCAAGAAACAGATAAATTTATTTCAACTTCAAAAGAAGAAATTGAGAAATTTAGAATTTTAATGCTTGGCAAAAAAGGTAAAATAACTGCCCTTTTTGCTGAATTTAAAAATGTTCCTAACGAGCAAAAAAGAGAATTTGGTCAAAAGATTAACGAACTAAAAAATAAAGCATTAGACAAGGTTAATGAGTTAAAAAATAAAGTATCATCAGATACTGATAATACATCGGGAATAGATTTAACTATGCCTAGCTCCGAGTTTAAACTCGGAACACGACACCCTATTTCACTTGTTAGAAACGAAATAATAGATATTTTTAACCGATTGGGATTTACAATTTCCGAAGGTCCTGAGATAGAAGACGATTGGCATGTGTTTTCGGCACTTAATTTTCCGGAAGAACACCCTGCCCGCGATATGCAAGATACTTTTTTTATTGAGCAAAAACCTGATATTCTTTTACGAACACACACATCGTCTGTTCAAACAAGAGTTATGGAAAATCAAAAACCGCCTATTAGAACAATATCACCTGGTAGAGTTTTTCGTAACGAGGCAATATCTGCCCGAGCACATTGTATTTTTCATCAAATAGAAGGATTATATATTGATGAAGATGTGTCGTTTGCCGATTTAAAACAAACACTTTTGTATTTTGCAAAAGAACTTTTTGGTTCAGAAACAAAAATCCGTTTACGTCCATCATATTTTCCGTTTACAGAGCCATCAGCCGAAGTTGATGTAACCTGCTCGCTTTGTGGAGGCAAAGGCTGTAATGTATGCAAATATACTGGTTGGTTAGAGATTCTTGGTTGTGGCATGGTTGACCCAAATGTATTAGAAAGTAATGGAATCGATAGCAAAAAATATACAGGCTTTGCCTTTGGTATGGGAATAGAACGTATTACTATGCTTAAATACGGAATAAAAGATTTGCGTCTGTTTTTTGAAAATGATGTAAGATTTTTAAACCAATTTAAAGGGGTTTAATTGTAAATTTTCCGAAAAGCTAAATAGATTGAGTATATTTGGGTTCACTAAATAATGCTATTATTTAAAAATGGTATTATATTTGCTAAAGCAATAAAAACTTTTTTATTATGAAAACAATTTATACATTTTTAATAGTACTATTTGTAAGTACTTCGATATTTTCGCAAGAAAAAGAACAAACAACAGCAATAACTCCGGTAAGTGAGCAAGGTGAAAATTTGGAGTTATCGGCAGTTTTAGATTTATTTAAAGAAGCGAAAAATTTAGAAGATTTTGAAAAACAACTAAATGATGAAAAAGTTGGAATTAATAATCTTGATTTAAATAATGATAGCATAATTGATTATATAAGAGTTGTAGAAAAATCTGAAGGAAATTATAGAGTAATTATACTTCAAGCAGTTCTTGGCGAAAATCAATTTCAAGATGTTGCTACAATAAATGCAGAAAAAGTATCTGACGAAGAAATTAAAGTTCAATGCCAAGGCGATGAAGAAATATATGGCGACAATTATTATGTTGAGCCAGAACCAACTGTTCATGTTCATGTGCATGTATGGCCAATTTGGGGAGTAATGTATGCACCACATTATACTTATTATCATTCTCCATATTATTGGAGATATTACCCGTCATATTGGCATCCATACAGACCTGTACCTTATACAACATATAGCCGTAGAACAGTTGTTGTAACAAACAGAGGTGTATATGTTCATAGCAGACATGCAGTTGTGGTTCGCCCTCCGGTTTATCGTAGAACATATTCTTCTAGAACTGTTGTTCATACAAATCCTAGATATAATAACAGCAGACCATCAAACGGAACAAATACTAGACCATCAAATGGGTCTGGAACTTCTAATAGAAATAATCAAGGAAATACTAATACAAGACAAAATAATTCTAAAGACCAACAAAATCGAACAAGTACTCAGCAGCGAAACAACTCATCTGTTCAGCAGCCAAATAAATCAAGCACTCAACGAAATAACCCTTCTACTCAGCAACAAAATAGATCTAGTACGCAACAAAGGAATACTCCTTCTACTCAGCAAAAAAGAAATACTCAAGCTCAACCAAGACAGAATTCTTCTTCTAAACAAAGAAGTAGTGGGAATGTAAATCGTTCTAGTCAAGGCTCTAGAAGTGCAACCCCAAGAGCTAGTGGAAGACGTAGATAATTTTAAATATACCTTATATCCGTAGGTTTAGTTTTAAAATATTAATAGTCAGGGCTTCACTATTTAAAATAAAGTGAAACTGATTAGTATTTAACAACTTATAAACTAACAGAGTGAAACCCTGACTTGCGGATTTAAGGATATACTAAAATTCATTTAGCTTTTCGGGAATTTATGCTAATTTATTTTTTCTTGTTTAGAGTTTAATACCTTTTATGTATATGGATCATATCGGTTTGGTGCAGGAGCAGTCGCGGGTTTTCCTACACTTCACTTCTAAATCGTTATATCGTTTATTTTTACTCATTATTTTTAATTTTATCACTTTCACCCGCATTACTTAGGGTCTGCTGAAAAGCTCTGAGGTGTATTAGATTTTTATTTTCTGAAATGTAGATGTATATATACCTCAAATTGAAGAAGATAAAAATATGATGTGCCTCAGATTA
>CAZRWZ010000131.1:0-8148 GCA_964603745.1 uncultured Bacteroidaceae bacterium
CTGTTTCTGCTGATACATCAATATTTATAAGTTTCTTTATTTTGTCATTATGCTCCCTATAAATAGTAGTTTGTTGGCAAATAGTTAGCATAAAACAAAAAACCAACCTCGTAAAAGATTGGTTTTAAGTAAACTAACAATGTTAGTGGCGGAGAGAGGGGGATTCGAACCCCCGGTACCCGTTAAAGGTACGCCAGTTTAGCAAACTGGTGGATTCAGCCACTCTCCCACCTCTCCAAAACTGTGGTGCAAAATTAAATCATTGAGATATATTATCAAAATATTTTTTAGTTTTTATTCTACATTTTTTTTAAAACAAAAAATACAAATGTATCATATTGATTATATGCAATTTAAGTTAACAAAAAATCACTTTGTCCTTTACACTTTATACTTTATACTTTATACTTTCAACTTTCAACTTTATACTTTCCACTAATTTAGTATCTTTGCTAAAAAAGAGAATTTGAATAAAACATTATACATATTAGTTTTAACAATAAGCTTTCTTATTAGTAGCAATATTTTTTCTCAAAAAAATATAAACCCAAACGGTTATAATAAATTTTATTATAAAGATGGAAAATTAGCTAGCGAGGGTTTAATGAAAAATGGCAAACCAGATGGCTATTGGAAAACATATTATGAAAATGGCAAATTAAAATCAGAAGGTAACAGAAAATTTTTTGAACTAGATAGCCTTTGGATTTTTTATGATGAAGATGGAGATACAACAAAAAAAATAAATTATTACCAAGGAAAAAGAACAGGTTTTACTTATAATTATATTTATACAAGAAACAAAGATTCTGTTAAAATAGGAGGTTTAGTTTCTAAAACAATGTATCTAAATAATTTGAAAGAAGGCTCGGAATATAGATACAAAAAAGGTAAATTAGATAAAATTATATACTACAAAAACGATAAAAGACAAGGCAGAGCCGTTCAGCTACAACACGATACATTAATTGTAACAATTTACGAATACAGAAACGATTATTTAGTTTTTAAAGAAAAGATTAATCGTTACAACAAACAGAAAAACAAAAATGGCACGTGGAAAGAATTTTATCCTAATAATATAATAAAAACGGAAAAAAACTATTTTAATGGTAAATTAAATGGTTATTATAAGGTATTCGACAAAAATGGAAAAATGATAAAATCATATCTTTACAGAAAAGATTCTCTTATATCAGATAATATTATAGAAGAACCAAAAATAATTATAAAAGATGATTTTTACACATCGGGGAAACCCAAAAGCACAGGTGGTTACATAGACACCATACCAGTTGGATTACACAAATATTATAACGAGCAAGGCGATATTGCCACAGCAAAATTCTTTGACGAATCTGGAATAATGATTTCTGAAGGAGCTCTTGATGTAAATAGCAAAAAAACAGGTAAATGGGTGTTCTATTATAAAACGGGCGAAATAAAAGCAAAAGGTAATTACAAAAGAAACAGAAAAACAGGCGAATGGAATTATTATTTCCGTAATGGTGATATTGAACAAAAAGGTTCGTTTACTAAAAATAAACATTCGGGAACTTGGATTTGGTATTATCCTTCGGGCAAAGTTTGGCGAGAAGAAGAATATGTTAGTGGCAAAGAGGAAGGTAGTTTTATTGAATACAACGAAGACGGAAAAATACTTGCAAAAGGAGAATATTTTGACGGAGAAAGAACAGGAGAATGGGTTTTTGATACCGGCGATGTTACTATGAAAGGAGAGTATGAAAACAATGAGCGTAATGGTGTTTGGAAAGCATATAATAGAAATAACAGATTAGTTTTTGAAGGTAATTATGTTCAAGGTGTACCTGATGGGAGGCATGTTTTTTTCTATGATAGCGGTATTATTAGAGAAGAATATTATTACGTTATGGGAGAACCGGATAAATTACATAAAAAATACGATACTACAGGTTTGCCAATTATTACCGAAAGATATAAAAATGGTATATTAAAAAGAATAAACGGCAGAAAAATAAATATCCCAAAAGAATAAAAAAATGAGTAAAACAAAATTTATATTTATTTTATTGTTTATCATTTATTCTTTAAGCTCTTTTTCTCAAAAGAAAAAAGACGAATTTTTTTATGAAATTGGTCAAAGTTTAAAATCAAAACCAACATTTACTTTTCGTTTCGACAACAGAAACTCTTTTATAACTAATTATCGTGCATGGATTTATGGCGTAAAAATAGGGCTTCAGTTTAAAGATAAATTTAGAGCAGGTTTAGATTTTAGTATGCTGCATACAGGCATTTATATAAATCAAAATATAGAATATAATGGAGAAATATATAATGAAATAAGTTCTAAATTACACCTTGAATATGCTTCAATATTTGCCGAATATGTTTTTTACAAAACATCAAAATGGGAATTTACCCTACCAATACAAATTGGTGGTGGTGTTTCTTATTTTAAGTATGATTTAGATAATAAAACATTTACTAATAATATGGCTCCGGTAATTATGTACGAAGCAAATATTACAGGTCAATATAAAATAATAAAAGGAATTGGAGTTGGAACAGGAATTGGTTATAGAATTATGTTACTCTCTAATCCAAAAATAAATCAACATTTTACATCTCCTGTTTTTTCATTAAAATTAATTCTTTATCCTTTCGATTTTATTAGTATTAACAAAGATTAGTTAGAGAGAATTTGGTATAATAGACAAAATAAAACAATAATATTAATAAATTTAATATATTTGCATATTATTATCTTAAATTAAATGAAGAGAAACTATAAAAATATTATTGCATTTTTTTTCCTAATCATAGGATTAGTAATATTTTCTCATTCAATAATTCCTCACAATCATCATTACAATCATGCCGTTGCAACCAAGCATAACGAACATAACGAAAGAGATAAGCCAGATAATACTCATTGTCATTATCTTAACGATATAATCATTAGCAATATCACATTGTCTGTTAACTATCTATTTAAACAAAGTTCAAAAAATATTGGATATATTTCCGATTTAGAAATAGATTTTAGTAGAAACAAATTTTTAAAGGCTATATTTTATACAGATTTTTATTTCCCAGAATATTTTGCCTTTCTCGATACATCGCCCACTCGTGGCTCACCATCTGAATAATTAGTAATTTACAATGTGTAATTAGAGTTTGTCTATAAAGTCCGATTTCTGCGTTGTTGCTCAAAATTTAAATCCTCAAATACCTTTGTATTCTGCGGTTTAAATTCCTCACAGGCTTTAACCGACTGAAAGGAGCTCACGAACACAAGAAATATTATAAAGTGAGTAAACTCGAACTTTATAGTTCAATCTCTTGACTTTATAGACAGACACTAATTAACAATACACATTGTTTATATTTTTCTGATTTTTAATATATTCAATATATTTAGCTTTTTATAAATTTATGTGGATTTATATAAATTAAACATCGATAATTTTGAAATTAAATTGGTATTATTTTTTCTTTCTTAGAGTTTAAAATTTCAAGCATAGCTAGGTTACAGTTATAAATTTAAACAAATAAAAAAGGGAAAAGAAAAAGCAGAAAACACGAAAAGCTATGTGGTTTGAATATATAATGAAGAAATCTCATTTTTAAGTTTATTAGGCTACGGTCTAATACATAAAATCTAAATTATGATAAATAGTATAATACATTTTTCGATAAAAAATAAGGCATTTATTTGGCTTATGACTTTGGCATTAATTATAGGCGGAATTTATTCAATGACAAAAGTGCCTATTGATGCAGTGCCAGACATTACAAACAATCAGGTTTTGGTAATAACAACCGCTCCAAATTTAGGAACAGAAGACATAGAAAAATTTGTTACCTATCAAGTAGAACTTGCAGTTGCAAATTTACCAAATGTAGAAGAAATTAGAAGCATTTCACGCTTTGGCCTATCGGTTGTAACCATTGTTTTTAGTGATGATATGGGAACATTCCTTCCTCGTCAGTTAGTTAGCGAAGCATTGATAGAAATTAAAGAAAAAATCCCACAAGGTTTTGGAGAACCATTTATGGCACCTATAAGCACAGGTTTGGGAGAGATATATCAATATACACTCGAAGTTCAACCCGATTTTAAGGATAAATATGATGATATGGAATTGCGTACAATGCAGGATTGGATTGTAAAGCGACAAATGGCCATGTTAAAAGGTGTAGTGGAGGTTAATTCTTTTGGCGGTAGAAAAAAACAATACGAAATTGCTATTAATCCTGACAAGCTAAGAAGTATGGGTATTACAATATCCGAAGTGTTTGATGCTCTTAAAAAGAACAACCAAAATACCGGCGGAGCATATATTGAAAAAAATTATCAAGCAAATTTTATTCGTGGCGAAGGTTTAATGCGAACGGCAGATGATATTAAAAACACATTTGTAAAAAATATTAATGGAAATCCTATATTTATTCGTGATGTAGCCGAAGTGAAATTTGGCAGCTTTGTTCGCTATGGCGGATTTACAAAAGACGGTAAAGGCGAAGCTGTTGGCGGTATTGTTATGATGCTGAAAGGTGCAAATTCTAATGATGTTATTAATAATGTTAAGGAAAGAATGTTATTAATTGAGAAATCGCTACCACAAGGTATAAAAATAAAACCATTTTTAGATCGTAGTAAACTTATAAAACATACAACAAGTACAGTTGCTGAAAACTTAGCATTTGGTGCATTAATAGTAATTTTTATACTTGTGATTTTCTTAGGAAACCTACGTGGTGGTTTAATTGTAGCATCAACAATACCTTTGGCTATGCTATTTGCATTTATAATGATGCATATTTTTGGAGTTTGGGCAAACCTAATGAGTTTAGGGGCATTAGATTTTGGTATTTTAATAGATGGGGCAGTAATAATTGTTGAAAGTATGATTTTTTATCTGCACAAAAAAAGTATTATTGGCACAAAACTTTCGCAAGAAAAGAAAAACGAACTTGCTTATAAATCGGCAAGTAAAATGATGAATTCTGCCTTTTTTGGTCAATTAATTATTCTTATTGTTTTTATACCAATAATGGTGTTACGTGGAGTTGAAGGTAAAATGTTTATACCAATGGCTATGACATTTAGCTTTGCCGTAATTGGTGTTATGCTACTTTCGTTAACATATATCCCTATGGTTTCGGCAACATTTTTAAAAGCACCAAAAACCGATAAAAAATCTTTTGGAGATAAAATTATTATAAAGATAGAAAATAGTTATAATCATATTATAGATTGGGCTTTAAGTAAAGGTAAAATTATTGTAGCATTAGCTATTTTATTAATTATTGCAGGTGGCTTTGTGTTTTCTAGAATGGGTTCTGAATTTATACCGCAGTTAGACGAAGGAGATATTGCGATGCACGCATTTTTAAAACCTGGTACATCGCTTAGCGAAGTTGAAAAAGCATCAACAAAAATAGAAAAAGCTATTTTGACAAATTTTCCAAATGAGATAGAAAGTGTACAATCTAGAATTGGAGTTGCCGACCTGCCTATGGATCCTATGCCTATTGATATAGCAGATATTTTTATTATTCTAAAGCCTGAAAACGAGTGGAAAGAAGTTGCTTCTAAAAAAGAACTGATTGCAGGAATAAAAAAATCTGTAAGTGTTTTCCCTGGTATTAATTACGAGTTTTCGCAACCTATAGAAATGCGTTTTAATGAGTTGCTAACAGGAGTTAGAGAAGATGTGGCTATAAAATTATATGGCGACGATTTAAATATTTTGGCAGATAAAGCAAAAGAAATTGCAGGTTTGGTTTCTGGAATACAAGGAGTGGCAGGGGTTAAAGCCGAAGCAACAAAAGGTCAGCCACAAATTACAATTAAATACGACCGTAATAAAATGGGACAATATGGATTAAATATTTCGGATATGAATACTATTGTTGAAACTGCTTTTAGTGGTGGTATTGCAGGCAGAATTTACGAAGGTGAACGTATGTTCGATTTGGTGGTTCGTTTAGACGAAAGTCATCGTAAAGACATTGAAAACTTGCGTAACTTGTATGTTTCTTTAGAAAGTGGGAAACAAATTCCATTAAAAGAAGTTGCCGATATTTCTTATCAGCCGGGACCAATGCAGATTAGTAGAGACAACACTAATCGTAAAACCTACATAGGAGTAAATGTTGAAAATAGAGATGTAAAATCTTTGGTAAACGAAATTCAAAATATTTTAGATGAAAAACTCAAATTACCAACAGGTTATTATATTCGTTATGGTGGAGCTTTCGAAAATTTAGAAAGAGCAACAAAAAGCCTAAGTTTAGTAGTACCAATAGCTTTATTCTTAATTTTTATGTTGGTTTATTTTGCTGTAAAATCGTTTAAACAAACGCTAATGATTTATATTGCTATTCCTTTTGCCACGGTGGGCGGTGTTTTTTCGTTATACTTGCGTGATATGCCTTTTAGCATTTCGGCGGGTGTTGGTTTTATTGTGCTTTTTGGTGTGGCTGTTCTTAACGGATTAGTTTTAATATCTGGGTTTAACGAATTAAAAGCCGAAGGTAAACATTGTATTAACGATATAATTAAAAAAGCGTCAATTCGTAGAATTAGGCCAATTTTATTAACAGCATCAACAGATATTTTGGGGTTTTTGCCTATGGCAATTTCTGTATCGGCAGGAGCAGAAGTGCAACGACCACTGGCAACAGTAGTTATTGGAGGTATGCTTACTTCTACAATTTTAACATTAATAGTTATCCCAATTTTATATAAATGGCTTGAAGGAAATAATAAAATAATAGTAAAACAAAATTAAAATATTAAAATGATGAAAATAAATAAATATATAGCAATATTAATGTTTGCAATATTTGCATCTTGTAATACAGAAAATATTAATACCGACGAACATGAACATGAACATGAGCATGGCGAAGAGGGTGTAGTAAAATTAAATAAAGAGCAACAAAAAGCTCTTAATTTAAAAATTGGTAGTTTCGAAATGAGAAATTTAACTACCATTGTTAAAATTAATGGTCAGTTAGAAGTTGCACCGCAAGATAAAGCAGATATTACTACTTTAATTGGAGGAACTGTGCAACAAATAAAGGTTTTTTATGGCGATAAAGTTAAAAAAGGACAAATACTTGCAGTTTTAGAACACCCCGATTTTATTTCTTTACAAGAAGAATTTGCCGAAGTAGCAAACGATTTAGAGTATCTAGAACAGAGCTACAAAAGGCAAAAACATCTTATTGAAACAAAAGCTACTTCCGATCAAGATTTTCAAAAAGCAAAATCGGATTATTTCACTAAAAAGGCACGTTATCAAGGGCTTAAATCACGTTTGTTGTTATTAAATTTATCGCCAAGTAAAGTAAAACAAGGTGAAATAACAAATTTAATTAGTTTAATATCACCAATATCGGGTTATATAAACTCAATAAATATTAAGTTAGGTAGTTTTGTTAGCACACAAGATGTTTTATTTGAAGTGGTTAATAACAATGCTATTCATGCAGATTTTTTAGTTTATGAAAAAGACATTCATTATTTAAACATAGGGCAAAAAATTCATTTTACGGTTTCAAACAAAGCTAAAAAAGAATATACTGCAACAATTTTTGCTATTGGTAAAAAAATTGAAGAAGATACTCGGGCAGTTCCAATTCATTCTAATATTGATAATAAAACAGAAGATTTGATACCAGGAATGTATATTACAGGGCATTTGCATACAGATACAAACTATGTAAAGGCTTTACCAAATGATGCTGTTGTTTCTGATGGAATAAAATCGTATATTTTTATTGTTGATAATGATAAGCACGAAGAACATAATCACAAAACAGAAAACAATGATGAAAGAGAAGAACACTCTCACGAAGTTCATAATCATAAAAATATAAAAGAATTTGATTCTATTAAATTAAAAATGACAGAAGTAATAATTGGGCAATCTGATGATGCTTATACACAAATAAGCTTATTAAAAGAGTTACCAAAAGACACTAAAATTGTACTAAATTCTGCATATTATTTGTTATCTGATTTAAAAAAAGAAGAAACTGAACACGAGCATTAAATAGTGTCTGTCTATAAAGTCAAAAGGTTAGTTATAATTAAATATTTAAGTACTTATTTAGATTTATAATAAATTATTATTATATTTGTCTAAA
>CAZRWZ010000132.1:0-8084 GCA_964603745.1 uncultured Bacteroidaceae bacterium
TAAAGGTAATAAAACTCAGTTTGTTTGCGAAAAAATATTATACTTTAAGAACAGACCCTAAATAATTAACCTAACACCTCCCAATTCTTCTATATGATAGGGGAATTTATCGCCCGGAGCTCCAATAAACATAAAGTTTGGTAATATCCCCCATTTTTTAGATAAAGATTTTATTAATTCAGGACCAAATTTCCCTTCAATTTCTATAAATTCTACTTCAATTCTTGGATAAATTCTACTTAAAATTCTAATATCTTCTTTTAAGAAATCAGGAGTTTCTTCATTTTCATTATTAATAGTAACAATTTTTACTTTTTTAGTTTGTTCATTTCTAAGAATGTATAGCATTACTTTATTAAGATTTACAACATTATCACCTTTAGTAAAAAACACAAATTCTTGCGAATTAATTTTATCAATTAGTTTAGAGATATTAAAATCGACCCCTGTTAAATTTTTAATAAAAGGGTCTGCAATATAGTGAATTACACCAAGAGCTGTTTTTAAAAGAATTGTTCTGTTTAACATAATAACTACAACTGTCATTGTTGGAACAAAATAATCCATAAAAATTGTAAAATTTGAAGAAACCCCTTCTTCCGGAGTCATTTTAATATTTCCGATAAGGGCAACAATAACGCCTATTAAAGCAACTATTAAACTTATCCATCGTGCTTTTTCTAATCGTGGTAATTTTGCACGTCTTATTTTTAGAAAAATGTTGCCTACCACAAATAATGCCATAACCGACAAAAAAGAAATTGTATAAACTCCTGCTAAACTTGTTACTTTTCCACGAGTTATAAATAACACTGATACGTTTAAAATAAGAAATAATAATATAATTCTGTGCGATGTTCCACGTTTGTTTTTCTTTAAAAAGAATGATGGTAAAATTCTATCTAAAGCTATACGTTCTAAAAGTCCTGAAACTCCAACATAAGAAGTTAGAACAGCACCGCTTAACACAAGAAAAGCATCAATAGACACAATAGAAGACAACCAATTTCCTGCAGAAACTTGCCCCATATGTGATAATAAAGTGTTTTCGTATAAAGATTTAACCTCGTTAATTGGCACAATAGAAAGTGCAAAGAAAGCCATTAGGGGATTAAGTACACTAACTATTATCCACATATTTCTAAGTGTTTTAGGAAAAACGCCTCGTTCTTGTTCTTCAACAAAGTTTGCCGAACTTTCAAATCCTGAAATACCCAACATCGATGCCGAAAATCCAAAAAATACAGCCAGCCAAATACTACCTCCTTCTATTGGAGAATGCCAATTTTGTTCAAAAATATCAAATCCATTTTGTAATAAAAAATATGCTATTGATACAGATAAAACAATCATTGAAATTAAATGAAATATAAAAATCCCTACTGCAACAATAGCCGATTCTGTTATTCCAATTATTGTTAATCCTGCAAACAGAAAGAGTAAAAGAATTGTTGCAGTCATTACTTCTACCGATGGTATTATATTGTGTAAATAATGCATAGCCTCGTTTGCCGATATAACCGATGTTGCCATATACGACAAAATGGTTAAAGTGGCAGCAAAAGAAGCCATATTTTTGCTTGTAGTGTTTAACAAAGCATTATATGCACCTCCGTTTAATGGTAAAGCACCTACAACTTCTCCATATATTTTTCTAAAAAGAAAGAGTATAAATGCTACTATTAAAAGCGTAATCCATGCATATTGACCAGCATAAACAATAGATAGAGCCGATACATATAAAACAGAAGAACTTATATCGTTTCCACAAATTGCCGTAGCCGATAATTGTTTTAACTTAGTTTGCTTTTTTTTCTTCATTCCATAATTTTGATAAGCAAAATTATGGATAGTTTTTTAAATAAAATATGTTAAATAATATGTTTTTGGGGGTTTGCGAAAAATTAATTGCAACCGCAATCAAATCTAATTTCGTGTTTAGGAGTAGGGTTTTTTACTTTTTTGAATTTTTTATTATTAATAATGCCTGTAATAAAATCAATTTCGTTTTTAAAAAACTCACTATCTTCAATAACTCTTCTTGTTTTTGTGTAAAATCCCGATTTTTTATCTTTAGACTTTTTTAAATAAATAAGATATGATTTATACATTTCCATTTCATTTTCTTCGTTTAGCTGAATTAGCACCGAGCTTAAACGCTTACCTTTATAAATTTTTTCTACATCTAAATTACAAATAACCTTCATTCCTGTAACAGCTCTTATATCAATAACTTTAGCCTTAATAACTAAGTCAGAGGAATTAAAAAAATCAGTTATATTTTGTTCAGAGATATCAGCACTAACAAAAAATAGGAATATGCTTGCAAGTATAATTTTCATATTGTAAAGGTTAAAAAAATTTTATGATAAAAACAACTAAAATTTATAATTTTAATAAGTTCTTAATGAAAATACTTTTCTGTTTTATCACAACAACTGTTAAAGAAAAACAGATTTAGCGTTTTTAGAATTAAGAGCAAAGAAAAAAGGACTATCAAATGATAGCCCTTTTTATTTTGTTTATCAATATAATATTCTATTGATAATAATAATGCCATTTATCAGGGAAATTTCCTGTTTTCTCTATTAGAGTAGGCATTTTTGTTCTTTTGTAATCAACAAAAACCATTGGGTGACCAAATAATGCAATATATTTTTCTTTCATTATTTGCTCATGAGCTTTTGCTTTATCAGAATCTAAAGTTCCATGTATTGAAATATAAACTGTAGCATCGGTAGGAGTTACACCTACTTCGTCCATGCTTAATTGAATAGCATGTTCATAAGCAGTTTGTGCTCCTGTATTGTCATCTGTCATTAATAAAGCTTCTGCTTTAATAAATTCAGTTTCTACATCACCAATAAAATTAATCATTGAGTTACGTGCCATAAAGAAATTAAAGTCATCGGGGCCTTGATAATAATAAGTTAAACGAGGATCGTCTGACATATAACCAACCTTAACGAGGGTATCTGCATTGCTTGTAGATACATTAACTGTATCGCCCGAAGTTAGAACAATATCAACACTGCTATCCCATGTGTAATCCATTGTTTTTCCTCCTCCAATAAATTCTGCATCAACACCAGATTTAATTCCATAACCGGCAATATTTGTGTCTGTAACAAGGTAGCCTCCACGAGAGCTTACAAATCTAGGCCATTCGTTCATGTTTGTTGATGAACCTGCATGCTCTATTCCATAGTTTGAAGAAGTGCCGGCTGTTAATTTATTAATCTCTGCTAAAGCATCGCTATATTTAGCTTGATTTAAGTAAACACGTGCATTTGTTGCTATTGCAGCATTTTCATAATCACCACCAATAGAACTTAATAACGAATGAATATCATCATAAGTTAAAGTGCTTGGGTCTTCGCCTCTACCTACATATAATTCTGCATTATCAAAATATTCTATCATTACAGAATAAATTAAACCTGCTATTAATTTACCTTCATAAGTATTTTCATCAATACCTAAAGCAACCCCACTACGATATGCTGTATTATATGGATTTGTTAATTTAGAATCTGATAAGATATACTTTTCGTAAATTGGTTCATAATGAATATCAGAACCTCTTAATTGTTGAGTAAGCATAGCTGATATTCGAGCCATCTCTCCTGTATAAACATACGAAGCCCCCTCTTTTGCAGTAGCAAAACTTGGGTTTTTACCGCCATTAGGATTGTCAATGTCAAGTTTTTTACAACTTGCAAATAATCCGATTAATGCTGCTAAAATTATTATTTTATTTTTCATATTAAATATTTTTTAAGTTAATAAAAATCAATTAATAAATAATTATTAATGTGATTTTAGAAATGAGTTGCTATTTTAAACATAAAACCTCTTACGTTTGGAGAGTTAAAATAGTCAAATCCTTGAGTATTTGAACCTGCACCGGTTAACGATGTCTCAGGGTCACCATCAGAATAATCTGTAAATGTTAATAAATTAGTTCCTATTACAGAAAATGTAAGGTCGTTTAAGAAATATTTTTCTTTGTTTAGTGGTAATTTATAAGATATTGAAACTTGTCTTAATTTGATATAATAGATATGCTCAACAAATTCTTCTGCAGCACCTGCTATACCTTTATAATACATCCAATAATCTTGTTTAGATATTTCTTGTGTATTAGCTTCTCCTGTATTTGCATTTACACCCTCAATAACTATTGTACCATCTCTGTCTTCTGTTTCTACACCAATACCTCTATAATTCATCATAGATTTAGTACCGTTATATACATCTCCACCAAAGAATCCATCAAAGAACATATAGAAACTCCAGTTTTTATATGTTACTGTATTAGACCAACCTAATGTAAATGCAGGATATGGATTTCCTACTTTTTCTTTTTTAGCACTTAATATTGCATAACCGTCATCATCGATTAATATATCGCCATTACCATTGCGTTCCCATACTTCACTATACATAACACCAAAAGCTTCATCTACTTTTGCATAAGAGCTAATTGATGTGAAACCTCCGTTTAAAGAAACTTCGTCAACACCTTCGGCTAATTTTGTTACAATATTTGTGTTTTTACCATAATTAAATGTTGTATTCCATACTAAATCTTTCTTTTTAACAATATCGCTACCAATAGATAATTCTATACCTTTATTTACCATTTCTCCTACATTCATATACTTAGCTTCGAATCCTGTTGCTGCAGTAACAGGTACATTTATTAGTAGGTCGCTTGTTGTTTGATGATAATATGCAAAATCAACATTTAATCTTCCTTCCCAGAATCTTAAGTCTATACCAATTTCTTTTCCTGTTAATATTTCAGGTGTTAAATTAGGATTTGACATAACCCAGTTCCAGTTTGTTAGTGGCACTCCGTTTGCATCGGTAGAGTTACCATCAGAATATCCGTCTTGAACTTGAGTTGGATATGTGTAGTTGTTAAATCTCCAAGGAGATGGAGCAATACCCGTTTGTCCGATAGAAGCACGAACTTTACCAAATGTTAAAGCTCCTATTTTATGGTCTTGACCTAATTCTGTAAAGATAAATGCTAAGTTAGCACCAGGGAAAAAGAAGTTATTTTTTCCTTGCTCGTATTTAGAACTCCATTCATTTCTTCCTGTTAAACCTAAAAACACCATTCTTTTATATCCAAGAGTAACATCAGCATAAGCTGCATTTTCTCTAATTAAAGTAGTGTATTGGTCGTTGTTTACAGTTTGAGCATTCATTATATTATAAAAATCATCTTCAATTAAACTGTAACCTTCTGTTAATAAATATTGCGATTTTACATTACGCATATTAGCTCCTAATGTGAAATCAATAGAAAGGTTAGTTAGTTCTTTAGCTCCTGTTAAAATAAAATCGTTATTTATTTCTGCAAAAGTTGAAGAATAATCTGTAATCATTCCTTGTTTATCATCGGTAGCATTAGTTCCGATAGGTGCTTGTCCTTTTCTTGTGTCAGAATAATAATCGCCACCTATTCTATACATAATATTTAATCTGTTAAAGAACGGATTATCAGTTTTTTTCAAATCATAATTTAAACTTCCATACCCCATTGTTCTCCATACATCATCAATATAAGTAATGTTCTTTGCTGAATAATATGGGTTATCATACCAATATGAATAATTGTCATTACCATGACCACTGTTTAAATAAGCATCTTTAATACTATAATTAATAGGTGTGCGATATAATGATAGCATAACTCCTGAAAGGTTTGAACCTTTTTGAGGTCGGTTACCACCAGAATTAATAACATTAATAGAACCATCTAATTTTAATCTTTTTGTTAGTTGGTGCGATGCTGTTAAACGCATACTTGTACGTTTAAAATAAGAGTTTGGTATAATTCCTTGTGAGTTATTATATCCAACTGATGCACGAACTAAAGTTTTTTCTGTTCCACCATATACAGATAAGTTATAATCTTGAGATACACCAGTTCTGAAAAATTCATCCATATTTTGAATAGGACTATCTTTTATTTCGTCGCCCCAAGACATTGATGAAGGTATGTCTGGATCAGGATAATATTGTGTATAACCATATTTTTGTTGTTTTTTGTGTAGATTTATAGGGTTTGTAAAATTAAATCCTGCCGAAAAACTACCAAATAATTGACCGTCTGTACCTTTTCTTCCTTTTTTTGTAGTATAAACTATTACACCGTTACCTGCACGAGAACCATAAAGAGCTGTTGCTGCTGCTCCTTTAAGCACTGTTACACTCTCTATATCCTCAGGATTAATATCGATAGCACGGTTACTTTGGTCAACACCAGCTACGTTATTATCGTATGATGTATTTGTTGAGTTATCAATTGGAATACCATCTACTACAATAAGTGGTTGGTTGTTACCAAATGTTGCATTACCTCTAATTAAAATTTTAGAAGATGCTCCGGGTGTACCACTTGATTTAATAACCTGAACACCTGATACTTTGCCTTGCAAACCATCAATTGCATTTGGGTTACCTGCTTGAATGGCATCATCTCCGCTAATCATTTGAACTGCATAACCTAAAGATTTTTCAGATTTTTTAATTCCTTGTGCTGTAACAATAACATCATCTAACATTTCAATGTTTTCTTTCATCTTTGGAGAGATACTTGTTCTGTTTCCAACAACTTCTTCTACGGTTGTCATACCAATAAATGAAAAAACTAAAACAGATTTTTCATTACTTACTGTTATGGAATAATTTCCGTCCATACCCGTGGTTGTACCATTTTGTGTTCCTTTTTCTATAATAGAAACACCAGGTAAGGTTTCGCCATTACTGTTTTTTACAGTTCCTTTTACTTTTTGCTGTGCAAAAGTAGTTAAACCGACAATAATCAGTAACAATAATAATTTAATTTTCATAAGCGTTTTTTTAGTTAAACAATGTTAATATATGTTACAAATATAACAATTATATTTAAAAAACATTAAATATCTAAATTCTTTTACATGTTTTTAACAAAAAAAAACTGTACATTTGTAATCTAAAAATTTAAACTACCTTATTATGAAAAGACTATTTTTAAGTTTATTAATTGTGATTGGTTTTGGTGCTTTTTCGCAGCACGGAAATCAAAAACAAACAAAAGACCAGACTACACATCGTTTGTCGGTTATTAATTTCCATTGTCAAGATATTAATGGACACACATGGGATTTATTTGAATTGCTTGATGCAGGAAAATATGTATTATTAGATTTTGATTACCATGATTGATCAATATGTCCAGATGCTGTACCGCCTCTAAATAACATGTTTAACAATTATGGTTGTAACAATCATGATGTTGTAATTTTAAATTTAACTCACGACCCTGCCTCCCTTGCTGCAAGTGATGCTGCAAATGAAGGTAAAGAATATCCAGTTTTAGCTGATGGTGCTGATGGTGGTTACGACCATTATAAATATAATGGAGCACCTGCTGCTGTTTTTATTGGGCCAGATAGAACTATGATTGATGATGATGTATATCCTGTTTCCGAAAGTGCTATGATTGTATTATTTAACAATCATAATTGTAATGAATTTTCTTGTACATCTATAAATGCAGATTTTTCTGTAGATATTGCCTCAATTAATGCTGGAGAATCTGTTAATTTTACAGACCAATCTACATCTGATAATGGCTCAATAACTTCTTGGTCGTGGACTTTTCAAGGAGGAACACCTCATGAATTTTCAGGGCAAAATCCTCCGGCTATTAGCTATTCTAATAATGGTTCTTACGAAGTAACGCTCGAAGTTTCTAATGGCACTGATAATCATACAAGAACAAAGACGAATTACATAATGGTTGGTGAGCCTTGTGCTGCTGAAGGTACTAATTCAAGTGGAAATGAATACATATCTAAAGTTAGTTTTGGCACAATAAATAATTCTAGCCAAGCAACTGCATATTCCAATTTCACAAGTCAGTCTCTATCAATAAATACAGGGACATCAGAAATCTTAACAGTTACTTCAACAAATGGTTATGATACTGATAAATTAATTGCATGGATAGATTGGAATGCAGATAATGACTTTGACGATAGCGGAGAAAAAGTTTTTTCTTCGTCAAATGGAGATGGTCCATA
>CAZRWZ010000133.1:0-8031 GCA_964603745.1 uncultured Bacteroidaceae bacterium
TATCTTTTTTTGAAATCATAAATTTTGGTTAAAATGCAACTCCTAATTTATTAATAATTGACAATTGATAATTAACAATATAACCATTTAACACTAGAAAAAGTCTAAGTTTAGGTGTTTTACAATTATATTTTTTTTCCAACAAGAACAGTTCCTGCTGCAAGTTCAAAATTTGCTTCGGTAGATAATTCTTTTACAAAATCTTGTGCTAAATAAGATGTTGGTAATCCTATAAGATCTTTAACAGACATATCCATAAACGAATTTTTAACTTTATCAGGTAATCCATTACAATATGAATTTAAAAACCAAGATAATGTAAATATTGGCTTTAGTGGAGCAGAAACTTTTACTTCTAAATCGGTAAAAGCATCTTCATATAAATTTTTATGCCCTTGATGTGTCATATTATAATAATGATGAGGATATCCATGGTATGGTTGTAGAAATGGTATTGCTGAATACAATATACCTCCTTTTTTTAGAACTCGTGTTATTTCCTTAGAACTAAGAAAAGGGTCTTTTACATGTTCTAAAACGGCAACTGAAATTACGGCATCAAATGTTTCATCATCAAATGGCAGTTTTTCTCCAACTCCCAAAATATCTGTAGACCAATAATTTGCTATTTCGTAGTTTACTACATTGGAATAGTATGAGCTTCTTTCACCGGCTCCACAATCAAGAATAATTCCATCTTTATATTTATCTATAAGTTTCATTATTTCAGGGTCGTAGTTGTTAGAACTAACATTGCTGGTTTGAATAATATGAAATTGTTTTTTTAAATCTTCTGTTAAAAAACTTATTTTGCCATTGTTTATTTTATCATGAGGATAGTCGTATTTTAATTTTAGTTTATTTAATTTACTATTCCTGAGAGCTTCTATTTCTGCTAATTTATTAGGATTATACTGAAGTCTGTTTTCGTTTTTTCCAAAAACCTTAAAGTGGTCTAATCCGCTACGTAAAATTTTGTTATCTACACCCATTTTTATATCAGCATTATACAGCAAATAACCTTCTTCGCTAAAATTATTATCGGTGCTGATTTCTATTACTCCTTCAATTTTTTCCATTTTTAATTTTTTTATAATGAGTTTTTAATATTACCTTATATCCGCAGGTTTAGTTTTAAAATGTTAATAGTCAGGGCTTCACTATTTAAATTAAAGTGAAACTGATTAATATTTAACAACTTATAAACTAACAGAGTGAAACCCTGACTTGCGGATTTAAGGTATTAGTTTTTTTTGTTTTTTAAAAAAAACTCCAAATTTTTAAAAGTTTGGAGGTTCTTAATTTTTTTAAATCTTAATCATGATTGGGTATTTATTCCCCGATGCTATTGCAACTAACTTATTAATTCTGTTAATATTATTTGGTAAAATAAGTTACAGTATAAGAAACTACAGTTTTATCACCATCTTTAGAGATAATAATTTGTACTTGATTTTTTTCGTTAGTGTACATTTGCATTCCTTCTTCACTAGAGCCCATTAAACTTGCCGAAGATTTCCAATCGTTTTTACTCATACCTTCTTTTATTTCTTTAGAAACACTAGATATGTCATCATCAACACTTATTGCAAAAGAAACCATTTTACCTTCGTCAGTAGTCATATTCATTAAACCTTGTCTTTCTCCGTTAATAACAAAAATATTAGAAGGAAAATCATCTGGTAATTCGGCATTGGTAGAAAAATTAACTTCCTCTCCGTCTTCTCCTTTTACAGAAAAGCTACCTTTTTCACCATCGGCATCTACATTAATATTTATTTCTTCTCCGTTTTCGCCTTTAATAACCATGTTGCCATCGCCATCGCTTTCTACTTCTACATCTTCGCCTGTTTGATTTTCGATAACAGCTTCAGTAATACTGTCTCTAATGCTATCGGCACTACACGATACTAATCCAAAACTTAAACTTGCTGTGATAATTAATAAATTAATTTTTTTCATTTCTATTTTTTTTAAAGTTTATTTAGCAAATATACATTTTTTATATTGAACTTGTGTTTTTACTCATAAAAAAAAGCCAACTAAAAAGTTGGCTTTAAATATTGTGTGTGTTCTTATTTCTTTTTTTTACAATCAGAACATAAACCATAAATATATAAAGAATGATGCGATAATTCAAAACCCGCCATTTCGGCAGCAGTTTTTTCAATAATATATATTCTTTGATCAGAAAATTCTTCAACCTTACCGCAAGCAGTACAAATTATATGGTCGTGTTGTTTAATTTTAAATGCACGTTCAAACTGGGCTATATTTTTACCAAATTGATGCTTAATAACTAAATTACACTCTAGTAGAATTTCGATAGTATTGTAGAGTGTTGCTCTACTAACACGATAATTTTTATTTTTCATAAAAATATATAGTGTTTCAATGTCGAAATGACCTTCTCTGGAATATATTTCATCTAAAATGGCATATCTTTCAGGAGTTTTTCTATGACCTTTACCTTCTAAATATTCGGTAAATCTCTCTTTTACAAGTTCCTTGGCTTTATCAAGACTTTCTTTATGCATAAATTTATTATTTAAAACGATGCTAAATTAAACATTATTTATTTATATTTAAAACAAATCTAAATAAAACATTATTTTTTTTTAAAAATTTCTATAAATTCTAAAAATTATTTGTTTAATGCTTCAATTTGTGACTTTAATGCAGAAATTTTATTTTCGGCATCGTCTTGTTTGGCTTTTTCAATAGCTACAACCTTTTCTGGTGCATTATTAACAAAACGCTCGTTACTAAGTTTTTTCTGCACAGAATTTAGAAAACCTTCTTGATATTTTAATTCTTCTTTTAATTTTTTTATTTCAACTTCTACATCAATACTTTCGCTAAACGGAACAAAAAACTCTGTGGTTTTTACCATAAAAGATATTGCATTATCAACTTTTTCTTTAGTTAGCTGAATATCAGATAAATTTGATAGTTTTTTTATTGTTTCGGAATATTGTATATCTTTTTCGGATAGAACAAACAATGACATTTGTTCTTTGTTAGGAATATTTTTTGATTTTCTGATATTTCTAACTGCCGAAATAATTTCTTTTGCTTCTTCAAATTCATTAACAACCAATTCTTCGTACATAATAATTTTTGGTAGTTGCGAAATCATTATACTTTCATTGTTTTTTCTTTCTTTAATATTGTGCCATAATTCTTCGGTTATAAAAGGCATAAATGGGTGAAGCACTTGTAGTAACAGCTCGAAAAAGTGAAGTGTTTTTTCGTAAGTTTCTTTGTCAATTGGTTGCTGATAGGCTGGTTTTACTCCTTCTAAATACCACGATGAAAATTCGTCCCAAAATAGTTTATAAACACGCATTAGTGCATCAGATAAACGAAAATCTAAGAAATGACCAATCAAATCGTAAATTGCATTGTTTAATTTATTATCGAACCATTTTGTTGTTTCTAGTGCATATTTTGGTTGAGAAATTGTTTCGTCAATTTGCCATGATTTTACAAGGCGGTATGCGTTCCAAATTTTATTTGCAAAATTTCGTCCTTGTTCAATTAAGCTTTCATCGTAAATAAGGTCGTTTCCGGCAGGCGAGCAAAGCAACATACCAACACGCACACTGTCGGCACCATATTTATCAATTAAATCTAGTGGATTTGGCGAGTTACCAAGCGATTTAGACATTTTTCTACGTTCTTTGTCGCGAACAATTCCTGTTAAATATACATTTTTAAAAGGTAATTCGTTTCTGTATTCATATCCTGCAATAACCATTCGTGCAACCCAAAAGAAAAGTATTTCGGGGGCTGTAACAAGGTCGTTAGTAGGGTAGTAGTATTTTATATCTTCGTTGTCGGGATTGTTAATTCCGTCGAAAACTGAAATTGGCCATAACCACGACGAGAACCAAGTATCAAGTACATCTTCGTCTTGTTTTATGTCAGATATTGTAAGTTTTGCATCTTTTGCTTGTGCTAGTTTAAGAGCTTCGGTTTCGGTTTCGGCAACAACAAAACTGCCATCGGGTAAATACCAAGCAGGGATTTGGTGTCCCCACCAAAGTTGACGAGATACGTTCCAGTCTCGCACATTTTCCATCCAATGACGATAGGTGTTTTTGAATTTAGCAGGAAAAAGATGTATTTCATCTTCCATAACTGCTTTTAAGGCTGGTTGTGCTAAATCGTGCATTTTCAAAAACCATTGTGTTGACATTTTTGGTTCAATAACAGAATTGGTTCTTTCAGAAAAACCTACTTTGTTTATATAGTCTTCAATTTTTACAAGATTTCCTGCTTTTTCTAGTTCAGGTATTATTTCTTTGCGAACTTCAAAACGGTCTTTGCCAACAAAAAGCTGTGCATTTTCGTTTAAAGTTCCATCATCATTAAAAATATTTATTGTTTCAAGATTATGTTTCATGCCAATTTCATAATCGTGAACATCGTGTGCAGGTGTAATTTTTAAAGCTCCTGTACCAAATTCAATATCAACATATTCGTCCATAATTATTGGTACACTGCGATTTATTAGCGGAACAATAACACGCTTGTTTTTTAAGTGAGTAAAACGCTCATCATTTGGATTTACACAAACGGCCGAATCGCCCAGAATGGTTTCGGGGCGTGTTGTTGCTATTGTTACAAATTCTTCTTCGCCTTCAATTTTATATTTTAAATAGTATAGTTTAGATTGAACTTCTTTGTGATTAACCTCTTCGTCAGATACTGCTGTTTGTGCCTGTGTATCCCAATTTATCATTCGCATTCCACGATAAATAAGTCCTTTGTTATGCAAATCAACGAAGGTTTTAATTACACTATCAGATAAATCTTTATCCATAGTAAATTTTGTGCGGTCCCAATCGCACGAAGCACCAAGTTTTTTTAGTTGTTCTAATATAATACCACCGTGTTTTTCTTTCCACTGCCAAGCATGTTCAAGAAATTCTTCGCGAGTTAAATCATTTTTATCAATACCTTCTTTTTTTAATTTATCAACAACTTTTGCTTCGGTTGCGATAGAGGCGTGATCTGTTCCTGGAACCCAAACAGCATTTTTGCCAAGCATTCTTGCTCGACGAACTAAAACGTCTTGCAATGTGTTGTTTAGAATATGCCCCATGTGCAAAATTCCTGTAACATTTGGTGGTGGAATTACTACCGAATATGCTTCTCTTTCGTCGGGTGTAGATTTAAAATATTTTTTTGTAATCCAATCTTGATACCATTTTGCTTCAATATCGCTCGGATTATATTGTGTTGAAAGTTCCATTTCTTTATGTACTTTAGATTTAGGTTTTTATACCTAAGATTTTGTTAAATATTTAATAAGTGTACAAAAGTAATAAAATTAGTTTTAATGATGAGTGTTTATACTAAATTTTAACTGTCGTAATGCTTATTCTTAAAATGTGTGACTTTTCAGCAGACCCTATTTTAGAGCTTGTCTATAAAGTCCTATTTCTACGTTGTTGCTCAAAATTGAAATCCTCAAAATACCTTAGTATTCTGCGGTTTGAATTTCTCACAGGCCCCCGAAATAAATAGGGACAGGCTTTGAACTCGAACTTTATAGTTCAATTTCTTGACTTTATAGACAGACGCTAGAAATCATCTTCTTTTAGTGTGCTATTTCCAATATCTTCAATAGATATTTTAGGTTTGTTTTTTAAATTTTTATACTCGCTAACAGTGTAACCTGTAATTTTTTTAAATTGATTTGATAAATGCTGAACCGAGCTGTAATCCATTATAAACGAAATTTCACTTAATGTATAATCTTCGTTTGTTAGTAATTGTTTTGCTTTTTCAATTTTGTGTAGAATAATAAATTTTTCGAGTGTAATGTTTTCATATTTAGAGAATAATCTAGAAATTTGTTGATATGTCATTTGCATTTTTTCAATTAAATATTCCGATTTTCTTATTATAGAATCTACATTATTCATATAGTGAATTAATTCAATAACGGCTTGTTTTATTTGTTCTACTTTAATTTTATCCTTATCTTCAAGTATCTCAAATTTTTCTGTTTTTAATAGTTTTAAAAAGTCTTTTTCTGTTTGTTCCGATTTTAATTCTATGTCAATAAAACTAGTAGTAATTGTATGTACAGTAAAACCATTATGTTGTAAAATGTTTTGTAACAGACGAATACAACATTTGCTATACATATTTTTTATATAAAACTTTTTTCGCATTTGGCTTATATTTAAATTTATCGTTAGAGCGAAAAAGAATAACAATCCAATCTTTTTGAACAATGAGATTGCCACGGCTAAACCTTGCAATAACGTGTTTTTACTTTAGATACAAAAAACTATTAAAAGTTTAATTCAATAAAGCTTTTGCATTTTCTACAGCAGCAGCACTAAGTTCTTTGCCACTTAGCATTTTTGCAATTTCGTTAATTCTGTCTTCTTGGTTAAGTTTAGATATTTTTGTTTGCGATTTTTTATCACTATCATCTTTGTAAACAACAAACTGTTCGTTTCCTTTAACTGCAATTTGTGGTAAATGTGTAATGCTAATTACTTGTGTTGTTGATGATAATTTATGCATTATCTCAGCCATTTTTGCTGCAATTTCGCCCGATACTCCTGTGTCAATTTCATCAAAAATTATTGTAGGTAGATTTGTGGTTTTTGCTAGTAACGATTTTAGCGACAGCATTATACGAGAAACTTCTCCTCCAGAAGCAGATTTTAAAATATCGCTTGTTTCAATATTTTTATTTGCTGAGAACAAGAATTTAACTTTGTCAACTCCTGATTTTAGAAGCTCTGTGCCTGTTTCAATATCAATTTTAAAAACTGCATTTTTAATTCCAAGCGAAACAAGAACTTTTACTATGTATGTTTCTATTTCAGATTTTTTTAATTTTCTAATTTTTGAGATATTGTTTGCTAAACTAAAAAGCTCTGTTTTTTGTTTTTCTATTTCGTTTTTTAATTTTTCTGCTTTTGTTTCGTCAATAGCAAAACCCGAAAGTTTTTCGCTTAGTTCATCTTTAATTTTAATTAAATCTTTGTTTGTATTTACCCCAAATTTTTGATGTAAAGAAAAAATAAGATTTAATTTTTCGTTTAACAACTCTATTTTTTCAACATCATATTCAATACCCGAGTTAATAGTATCTAAATCATCGGCAATGTCTTGTATTTCAACAATTACAGATTGTATTCTTTTTTGATGACTTTTTGTGTCAATACCAAGTTTGTTGATATTAGAAATTAAATTTTCTATATTTTTTAATGCAGAAATTATATTAGTGTCATTTTCGCTTAGTTCTTGATAAACAGAACTTAAATTTGTTTTAATTTCTTCGGCATTATTCAATTTATTTAGGTCTGTTTCAATTTCGGTTTCTTCATCAATAACTAAATTAGCTTCATCAAGTTGATTAAAACGATATTGATAATAATCTAAATCTTGTTTTGCTTTTGCAATTTCGTTTTCTAGTTTTTCTAGTTCAGAAAATTTTATTTTGTAAGAGCTAAATGTTTTTGAATATTCAGAAACTTGCTGTTTTAAACCCGAATATGCATCAATAACTTGTAAATAAAAACCTTTGTTATTAGATAAAATATTATTGTGTTGCGAATGAATATCAATTAATTTTTCGCCTAATTGTTTTAAGTTAGAAACAGAAACAGGGGTATCGTTTACAAATGCACGTGATTTTCCTTTAGCATTAATTTCTCGCCTTATTATAGTATTTGGTTCATAATCAATATTAAGCTCATTAAATAATTTTTGCAAATTAAAATCAGATACATCAAAAAAACCTTCTACAATGCATTTTTGCTCTTTGTTTAACAACACATTTGTATCGGCTCTTTGCCCTGTGATAAGCGAAACAGCACCTAGTAAAATTGATTTTCCTGCACCGGTTTCACCTGTTATAGTGGTAAAGCCTTTGTTTAAATCAATTTCTAATTCAGAAATTAAAATATAATTTTTTATATAAAGTTTACTTAACATTCTATTGCAAATATAATTTTTTTAAATCTTAGAAAAAATAAATATAAAGAATATTATTTA
>CAZRWZ010000134.1:0-8022 GCA_964603745.1 uncultured Bacteroidaceae bacterium
TTTGGATTTTGAGCAACAACGCAGAAATCGGACTTTATAGACAAGCTCTATTTAGCATTTAGTTTTTTTTACAACCAGAAAAACTATGTGGTTTGAGTGTATTAGTCGATTTAATAATTTTTGTCGTAAAACAACATATATTTATCAATATCTTTATCCATTCTAAGAGTTTCTAAATTTTCTTTTGAAATTAAGAACTGAGTGTAATCTGTACGTTTTAATTTAGTAAACACATCACTACGTTTTTTAATAATCTTAAAATATTTTTTTGCTTGACGTTTATTTGTAAATTCCTTTACTACAATCAACTGAATATCATCACTAAAAGGAATAGATTTTATTTTAAAATCGAACATTAAAAAATTCTCCATATTGTATTTTGCCAAATCAAATTTAACTCGTTTGTAATCTGCACTTTTAATTTTTACAGCAACAACATAGTAATGTGGTTTATCTTTGTTAAATTTATAAAGTTCTTCGTTTAAAATATCTTCAGGATTAACCGATGATGTATCTGCTGTTAGATTAGTTACTGTGTTGTTATCAACAATATATTGAGTTCCTGTTTGAGGTATAAAATTAGTGTAATTTTCTTCTGTTATTCTTGTTATAATATAATCTGCTGTTTCCGATTCTTCAGTGTCGGGATATTTATTAATTAAATTATTTAATTCTTGTTTTAGCAGGTCAACATTTCCTGTGCCACCAACCGACATTGCTTTCAACAACATAAATTTAGGTAGCAACTCATTATCTTTATATATAGAATCAACATAATTTGCATTATTTATTACCTGCATAAAATTGCCACGTTTATATTGTTTGTATGTTTTATTATATAATATAAAAACCTTTTGGTTTGCTTGTTCAAGTTCTGCAAAATAATTTGGATTTGTTAAAGATTTGGCATACTTAGAATCAGGATATTTATTAATTATTTTATTTTTATATTCATTAGCTTTTTCATCGTTTGCCGATAATTTTGCCGATTGATATATAAAATACCAACTATCTAATAAATATGTATTTTCAGAAAAGCGTTTGTCAAGTTCTTCGTATTCTTCAATAGCTTTAGGAAAATCGCTTAGCCTATCTTTGTAAACATTACCTGCATTGAATAAAGCAAGCATTATTTTTTCGTTAGAAACCGCAATAGCAGAGTCTGTTAAAGGTATATCTTGCAAGTAATATTCTCTGCTTTTATTGTCGTATTTATTAACTACAGCCGAATCAACTTGAGTTTGATCGTCTTCATCAATAGTTTCAAAATTAATTGAAGATTTATTTTTTCTACGCCAATTATCTTCGAGTTTTCTGCCTCCCCATTTTCTTTTAAATTCAGATTTACCCATATTAATTGTGGTAACATTATAAAAATACCATTTTCCTGAATTGTTTTGTTGATTATTCATTGAGTTACCGCCATTTTGGTTAAACATGGCCATTTCCATCATTCTTTGTTGTTCTTCAATTTTTTCTTTAGCTTCTTCTTCTTTTATTTTATTGATGATGTTATCTATAAGTTTAATACGATCTTTGCTACTCATTGCTGCAACACGTTGTAGGCTGTCTTGCAATGCAACTTCATTTAAATTCAAAATCAATTCATTTAAAATATCAGTTTTTGTTTTAATTTTCTCGTAATTAGGATAATCGTTTGGTAAAAAGCTCATACAACTATCATAATACATTTGCGAATTCGGATAGTCAGGAACTTTAAAATAAATATTTCCTAAAGATAAGAACGAAAGTGATTTTTGAGTATTATTTGACACACTCACTTGTGCCGATTTTTTGTAATCTTCAATTGCCGATTTAATATTTCCATCGTTAAATTCTATATTTGCAATGGCATAATATATTTGATCTTGATATTCTTTATTTTTGTCATCTTTAAGCATTTTTGTAAGTTGCTTAATCATTTCTTTACCATTGCCTGTTTGGGAATCGTACATTGTAGCTTGATTTATTTTTGCATTAAAAGACATCTCGTATTGAGGGTTCATTTTAATTACCTGTCTATACATTTCTGATGCGTTTTTTTTATCACCAAAATTCTCATAAATCTGAGCTAAAATATATTTATATCTAACCTTAACTTTTTTCTTTCGTTCTAATTTTATCGATTCTTTTAACCATTTAACAGCTTCTTTATACTTTTCTTGTTTTATATAATAATTAGCATAAGTTTTAGCATATTCTTTTTTTAGTCTATTAGGAAAATCTTCTTCTCCATCAATTCTTTCAAGTAATACTATGGCATCGTTATAGTGTTTTTCAATTATTTGTACTCTTGTTAGCCAAATTAAAGCGTCAAATCTTATCTCTTCTTTAGGAAATTGAGATAATATATATTGAAAATTCTGAATTGCTTCGTAGTTTTCTTGTTTATATAAGTGGGCTTTCCCCATCAATAAATAACTATCATCAACCCAATTATTAAACTCTTTTCTCGAGTAAAACTCTTTTTCTTTTTCTGTTAATTTTCCTTTTTTTCGCTTTGGTTTTGCTGTTATAGAGTGTCGTTTAATTACTTTTGATGCTTTTTTTATAGCTCTATCCATTTTGCTTGAAATAGCACTTAAGTTTTGTTTATCTTCGTATAAAAAAACAGGTAAAACTTTACTAAAATCGTCAACATGGCTTTTGTCTAGCTGCCTCATTGCTTCTTTAAAACTTTCTCTGCCATTGAAATAGGCATTGTAATGTGCCGTTAAATTATGATATACTCTTCTAACAGCTGTATTTTTCTTGGTAGAACAAGAGAAAATTATTACAGAGCTTAATAAAAATAAAATTATATATTTAATATTTCTTTTCAATCTATTTTAATTCTTACTGATAACTTACAAAAGTTAATTTTATTATTGATAAATAAAAATATTTTTCAAATTATTCTATAATTTTTATTGAAAAAATAACATTTTCTACAGGTCTGTTTGCTTTTCCGGTATTAACATTTGATATAGAATCAACAATATTCATACCCTCAATTACTTCGCCAAACACAGTGTAAGCACCATCTAGGTGTGGTGCTCCGCCAATAGTTTTGTATATTTCTCTGTTTTTTAGCGAATATTTAAATTTGGGAGTTTTATCATATTTTTCAGTTGCAATTTTATCTATTTCTTTAATAAAAGCATTTAATTCTTTTTTATTTCCTGATTTATTTAAAGTTTCTAATTTGTTTTTCATATCAATATTTTCATCTCTATTAATAAAATTTTTAAAAAACTTATTTTTTAATTGCTTATTAACTCTTTGTTCCATCACATCTAATTCTTCATCAGTAAAAGTTTTGCCTGTAACAATATAGAACTGAGAACCAGAACTTCGCTTTTCTGGATTAATATTATCACCCTCGCGAGCAGCACATAAAGCACCTTTTTTGTTTATTAATGATGTGTCAAATTCGGCTGCAATTGTATAGTCTGGTCCACCATTGCCTAAAAATATATCTGCTGTAGCATTTTTTGAATCGGGATCTCCTCCTTGTATCATAAAATTTTTAATTACTCGGTGAAATAATAAGCTATCATAAAAATGTTCGTTTGCAAGTTTTACAAAATTATCGCGATGCAAAGGTGTTTTATTATATAGTTTTAATTTAAAATCGCCATAATTTGTATGCACTAAGGCAACCTTAAAGCCTTTGTATACGTCTTGTTTTTGTATTAACTTATTAGTCTTACAAGAAAATAATATTAACACTATTATTGAAAAGGTAAATAATTTATACATAATTTTAATTTAAATAATTTTGAATATTTAATTCTTTTTCGTATTATTGTTGATTACAAAGATAAATATTACATATGTCTTTTACAAAATTTATAATTGTATAGATATAAGTATTTAAATAGAATTAATACTTTTGAAAAAAATTATATAGAATAAAAATTAATACTTATGAAAAGATTTTATTTAATATCTGCAATAGTTGGTTTTTTTGGCTTAATTATTTTTAATTCATGTCAAAAAGCTACACCACCCAAAGCTACAGTTTTAGTAACAAAAGATGGCGTAGCACAAGCAGGTGCTATGGTTGTTATTAAAGCAGATCCTAATACAAGCACAGAACACGGAGATATAGGTCATGTTCGTCCAGATTTAAGAGAAGACGGGCTTGATATGCACTCTGTAACAAATAGTGCAGGGCAAGCTAGTTTCGATTTTAAATACGAAGCAATTCTTAGAGTTTACGCATATATTGTTCCTAAAAAAAATGATACCATTTGGGGCGAAGGAGCTTTAATTCTTAAAGAAGATGAAACTTGCAGCGAAACAGTTAAATTAAGATATGAGATTACAAATAGTAACCAATAATCTTGTTTCTTTTCAATGTATAACATAAGTCTAAAATTGGTTTTTCAATAATATAATTAAGCAGAATTTATTTCTGCTTTTCTTATTATATACAGAAACCTATCTTAATAATTTAGTTACGATAAACAAAAACTATATATGAATTAACAAACTAATAGTAATAATTGATAAAATTTAAATATATCAATTGAGTTTAAACACATAAAAATGGAAGAAATAGATATAAAAAAACAAGCAAAAATATTCCTTTCGGAATATGAAATAACAGATAATGATGAATTATTAGAAAATATGTTTCCATTACCTGTTATAATAAAAGACCAAATGAACGATTTATTATATTTGGCACAAGAAGGAGAAAAATCGAGTTTAATAAAATTTAACCACTTAATAGAGAAATATCCTGATATTCCTATTCTAAAAAGTATATTGTCGGTTTTTTATTTCACTTTAGGTAATATAAAAAAATCGGAAGAAATATCTCATTTAATAGTTTCTAAACATCCAGATTATTTATTTGGAAGAACAGATCTTGCTATGAAATATATACAAGATGAAATGTTAGATGAAATCCCAAAAATCTTAGGTAAAGAATTAAACTTAAAAGCTCTTTATCCCGATAGAAAATTATTTCATATAAATGAAGTTTTGAGCTTTTTAAAACCAACTGCATTATATCTTGCCGAAAAAGATGATTTTATACAAGCTCAACTACATATAGAAATAATGGACAAATTAGCCCCTGATTCTTTGGATTTAATAGACACAAAAAACAAAGTTCTTGAAATATGGTTAAGAAAAGCAGACGAACAAGTACCTGAAATAGAAATAAAAAAAACAGTTTCTGGTAATAAAAAAAGAATGCCTAAATTTATTAATTCTGAAATTAAATGGCTATACAAAAAGGGATTAAATATAGAACACGAAAAAATTGAAAAAATAATTGCTTTGCCAAGAGAAACACTGATAAAAGATTTAAAAACAGTGTTAAAAGATAGCAAAGAACGATATGATTATTTTACAAATCGTGTAACCGACACCGAAAAAGATGATGATATATTTGCATTTATTATACATTCGTTTTTTATTATTGCCGAAATAAAAGCCACAGAATTACTCGATGATATTTTAAATATTTTAAGTGAAGACGAAGATTTTATTAATTTTTATTTAGATGATATTTTAGTAGATAATCTTTGGGAAATAATATATAAAATTGCGGAAAATGATTTAGATAAATTAAAACAATTTATGTTAAAATCGGGGGTTTATACTTTCTCTAAAAGTGCTGTGTCTGATGCTGTAGAACAAATAGCACTACATCAACCAAAGCGTAATAAAGAGGTTTTACAATGGTTTACTGATGTTTTAAATTTTTATAACGAAGCAAATATTAAAGATAATATTGTTGATACAGCCCTTATTGGCTTAGTGGTAAATGCTTGTATAGAACTAAGATACACTAAGTTACTACCTGTTATTAAAAAATTAGATGATAAGGAATATATAACTATTGAAATGTGTGACAATTGGGAAACTATGAAAAGTGATATTCACACACCAAAAGAAACAGATATTAAAATAGAGCTTAATTCAATTTACGAACAATATAATGAGATTTTAGAAGAAGTCTTTATAGATGAAGACGATGATACTGAATTCTTAAAATCTATTTTAGGATCTGAATATGATAATCTTGACAATGAGGAACTTGATGAGCTTTATGATGAATTCTACAATGATGACTTTGAAGATGTTTTTATTGATGAGCCCGAAGATGAAATTGATTACGAAATAAAACCTGTAAAAACAAAAATTGGCAGAAACGACCCTTGCCCCTGCGGTAGTGGAAAAAAATATAAAAAATGCTGTATGAATAAAATATAGTTACAGCTATTTTAGAACAATTTTGCCACAAGCTTAGTATTCTGATTGAGTATAGATATAGGAGGGGGTTATTTACGCCCTCCAATAACGTGCAACAATATCTATTAATTTTTCAAAATCGTTAATATCTAAAATAGATTTTAAAGATAGGCGAATACGTGCAGTATTTACCGGAACTGTTGGCGGACGAATTGCCGATACAAAATATCCTGCATCTAATAATTTATCGTAAACTGCAAGTGTGTTTTTATTAGTTTTTGTAATTATTGGTATAATTTGGTTTTCGGCATCAATATTAATTTTATTAAGCTTAAATAAATTAATAATTTGTTTGTTTAGGCTTATTAGCTTTTTTCTTTCGGCATCAAATTTTGTTAATCTTTCAACAATAAAATAAGTCCATTCTAAATTTATTGGAGGCAAAGCAGTTGTGTAAATTAAACTTCTCGATTTATTGATAAGCATTTTTTTTGCATCAGTATTTAACACAACAAAAGCCCCAACAGAAGCAAGTGCTTTGCCAAATGTACCAACAATTATATCAATATTATTTATTAAATTGTGTTCTTCACAAAGTCCAAGACCATTTTTGCCGTAAACTCCAACAGCATGAGCTTCGTCAATGTAAAGCAAAGCATCAAATTTTTGTTTTATTTCAACAAGTTTTTGTAAATTGGCATTGTCGCCGTCCATACTAAAGGTGCTTTCCGAAACAATAAACACATTTTTATATTTATTTCTTTCCTTGCTCAGAATAGTATCAAGTTGTTGATAATCTTTATGCTTGTATCTTTTAAAATCAGCTTCAGATAATTTAATTCCGTCAATTAAACTTGCGTGAATTAATTTATCGGCAATTATTAAATCTTTTTTTGTTGATAGAACTGGTAAAACACCTGTATTTGCATGATATCCAGAATTGTAGATTAATGCCTCTTTATTATATAATTTTGCAATTAAGCTTTCGAGTTTTGAATAAATATTGTAATTTCCGCTCAATAATCTTGATGAGCTTGAACTGAATTTATATTTTTTTAATTTAAGTTGTGATAAAAATTCATTATACAAAACTTGGTTAGTAGAAATAGAAAGATAATCGTTTGAAGCAAGATTTATAAGTTTTTTCCCATTATATAAAATATGCTTTTTATCAACACACTCAATTTCTTTTAAAAACCTATATTGATTTTCTAATTTAAGTTTTTCTATTTGACTTTTATAATTCATTTTCTTTTTTTGTTATTTTATTAATTAAATATCCCAAAGTCATATTTTTTTATTTAACAAACTATCAATTGAATTGAATATTTCTATATCAAGATAAATATTATTTTCGTAAAATTTCAAGTTATTTACTGTATGTTATATTTATATAAAGGCTGTTTTCCTAGCGTTTGTTAATTTTAATTCGTCACTTTTCTTTCAATTCGGTTCATAGCCTTAACCATTATTTTAATATTTTTTCAATTATATTCATATTCCAAATGTACGGAAATTTCTTTATGTTTTAAAATCTGTAGTTTTGATTTCTTTTCTCATAACATATTTATATTAAACATTACTCTCCATAATCGAAATATCCTTTTTAGTTAAGCCATAAAGCTCATAAACTATTTGGTCTATTCCTTTATCAGTTTGGATAATTTCTGTTTGCATTTGGTTTATTTCTATTTTGTAATTAGAATCTGCTGAAAAACGTATAACAGGTTATTATAAAGCTACTTAATCTAAAACACCCTGTTGTAAATGCAAACTTTTTAAAACATATGTGCTTATAAGTTTGCATTTACAAATGTTAAAACCATAGTT
>CAZRWZ010000135.1:0-7993 GCA_964603745.1 uncultured Bacteroidaceae bacterium
CACTACCAGATTTGTCGTTTACAAAAAATATTCCTCCTCCAATTTTTTTAGAATGATAATAAAATGTTTTATCAAAACCTATTGAAATAGTGTTATAAGGAATGCTAATGCTCCCCCATTGTGTTCTATAATTATTAGATATTCGCCAATCGCCATCGAAGTTGCCTGTGTTTGCAGGGTTTAGCGAAAGTGGAGAATAATAAAACTGTGAAAAATGAATATCTTGAGAGTAAGTATTTATAGATAAAATACTAATAATAATTAAAAATATTACTCTCGAAATTTTCATTTTATCTTAAATAAGTTTTATGTAAATAAAATTCATAAGCTATTATTCTGTATTGAAAATTTGTTAATAAGCACCAACAATTAGAATATAAAGACATATAATTGGTTGATGGTATCATATACCAATCATCATTGGGGTCTTTTAAAGAATAAGCATACGGTGAAAATAATTCACAATTATTTTCATGATACCATAAAACAGATGTTATAGGATTATACTCAGGGTCAGCTTGTGTATCGCAAATAAAATCGCCTGTGGTTAAACAATTACTTCCGTTAACAAGCTCGGCATGGTTACCATTTCCGTTTGTATGCAATAAACCAAATATATGTCCCATTAAATGAGGTATTGTGTATAAATAATCTTTACGTACAATCATATAGTTTTTACATGATTTACAAGCAGTTATCTGAGAAAATTTTGTAATAGCATATATGTTTATTATAGAATCAACATAAAATTGATTTATCAATTCTTGTTCTTCTCTAAGACTTGAAGCATAATTATGAAATAAATCATCATACTGAAAATTGTCAATACTATCAACAGAACAAACTCTAAAACTTAAATTTATTGGTTTAAACAAATCGTTTGTTATGTTTATTTCGTCATAAATATCGTTAATATCAACATTAACATCGCCAAGGCTATCTTTAATAACATGTATTGCAATAGATAAAGTTTTATTTATTTGTGGTAAAGAAATAACTGAATCTTGAGATATTTGAGATAAAATTATTTGTGTGCGATTTTGGGCATAAGTGTAATATGCAGAAGAAAATTCTGTCTTACATTTTATCTGAGCAAATGAAGTATTTAAACCAAATAGTATTATAAGTAATAGTATTGTTTGTTTTTTTAATTTCATTTAAATTGTAGTAAAGTTGATTTAAGTTTATTAATTTTTTGACAAATGTAAAAAAATATTTTTAATTCTAAAGATAAATAATTACTTTTGTTATGCTAACAAACTTTATTATACCATAAAAAATTAACTTAAAATTAATGCTAAAACTTTTAACAATAATACTTGTACTTTTTTGCCTAAATAATTTGAATGCTCAAATTAATGTTAGTTCTACTGAAGCTTGTCCCACAGGTATAATTACTTTTGATTATAATACATCTTCAACACTATCAAATATTCAATGGGTTTTTGATGATGGAGGAACAGGATCTAATAACAAAGAATCTCAACATCAATATAATTCGCCTGGAATTTATAATGTAAGCTTTGATGCAAACGATGGAACAAACACAATACACGAAGAAATAACAATTACAATACACCCAAATCCAACCTGTGCATTTACACATTCAACTCCAATAACAGGTTGTGTTCCTTTAACAGTTAGCTTTAGCGATGCATCAACAGGTGGTGGAGGCTCTGCAATAACAAATTGGAAATGGGATTTTGGCGATGGAGGAACCATAATAGAACAACAAGCCCCTGATTACGAATATACTATTGGCGGAGCATTTACTGTTACATTAAACATTAAAGATGCCAATGGTTGTATTAATAATTGTGATTTTTCTGAAATTACTGTTTCAAAAAAACCTATACCTATAATTACAACAGACCCTCATCCTTCTTCGGCATGCGACCCACCATTAAGTATTTTGTTTGATGCTTCATCTTCGCAAAGCAATATAAACACTAACACAGATTTAAACTATAATTGGGATTTTGGCACAGGAAACACATCTGTAAATGTTAGTGCAAACGAAACTTATACAAATTATGGAGAATACCCTGTATTGCTAACAGTTACCGATGCTTATTCTTGTTCAAACGACACAACAATAGTTGTTAGAATAAACAGTCCAACAGCAAGTTTTGAAGTTAACGATACAGTTTGTCTTTTTGTATCATTCAATAACAACTCTAGTATTGCCGATTATTTATGGAAATATGGCGATGGAAGTGTAGGCTCTTTTAATCAACACACTTATAATAGTTCAGGAACATACACGGTTACATTAATAGCTTCACTACTAGGTTGTTCCGACACAGTATCAAAAGATATTTACGTAGAAGAAGTTATTGCCGATTTTTATTCATCACCAGATTCTTTATGTGATGTATTCCCAGAAGGAAATATTATTCATTATTATAATCAATCTACACCAAATGCTACTAATTTTCATTGGTGGTTGTTGAATAATGATGATGTAATGTATTCAGGTATAGGAGAAAGTTATTTAGAAAACCCAACAGATACAATAAGTTTTCTTGATACGACATATAGTATAAATGGCACTAGATATGGTAATATTTGTTTAAAGGCAACAAGTATTCACGGTTGTTGGGACACAATTTGCAAAACAGTTTATATAAAAAAACCAAACGCACTATTTATGCCTGATATTATTGATGGTTGTGCTCCATTAACTGTATTATTTTCCGATTCTAGTTCTGCCTTGTCAGATATTATAGAATATACTTGGGATTTTGGCGATGGCACAATTAGTTCCGGAACCGATGAGAATATTAGTCATACTTTTGTAAATCCGGGACATTACAATGTTGTTTTATCAATTACAACAGATATGGGTTGCCAAGATACATCTTATGCAATAACTATTGACGTAGGCAACCATACACACCCCGATTTCGATATTTCTTCAACAAGTATTTGCCCATTAGATACAGTACAATTTACAGACCTAACCCCTGCAACAGACTCTGTAAATAATTGGTATTTTATTGCTGATGCAGGATATATGACATCTTGTTATGGAAATCCAAACCCAACATGGACTTTTCAGCAAGAAATAGGTTTTGTAGATTTATCAATGGTTAGCTGTAATTATGGCTGCTGCGATACAATAACAAAAACAGATATTTTAGAAGTAAAAGGACCAGTTTGTAGCATATATAACTATAAATTTGAATGTACTAATCCTTTAGATTATATTTTTGCGGCTCATGTAAAAAATGCCGAAACTTGGCAATGGGATTTTGGCGATGGAACAATAATTTCTGGTTTAACCGATTTGCATGACACAGTATATTTTCATCACTACGATACAACAGGTAATTACACAGTTGTGTTAACCGCTTTTAATACTTCTACCGGTTGTAATCCTTTTATTGATACAATAAATGTATTTATTAGAGATTTAAAAGCCAAAATTTCTAGTGATACGGTTTTTTGTTTACAACAATATGTTTTGTTTAAAGCAGATTCTTCAAAAGATGTTTACACAAATTGCCATCGTGGATATTATTGGGATTTTGGCGATGGAAGCAGACCAGAGAGATTAACTGCAGATTCTATATATCATAACTTTCCCGACACAGGTTCTTACGATGTAATGCTTATAGTAAAAGATATTAATGGCTGTTCAGACACTACCCATTTTAATTCAAATCCACATGCAGTGTATCCTGGATTTATTTTAGATCCTGCTTCGGGCTGTTCTCCGGCATATACAGTTCATGTTACCGATACTTCGACATATGGCTTTGGACAAGCAAATTTTAATTGGTCATTTGGCGATGGAACTTTTGCAAGTGCCGAAGATACTACTCACGAATATATTTATAACGGAACAACAAGCTATCATTATATAACATTAACAGTTACAGATAGTTTGGGCTGTTCTGACAGTATTATGAAATTAACAACATTTTCAATTCCAGACACAATTTTTACTTTTGCTAGTAATCATAATATATGTGTTGGCGATAGCGTAGCATTTAATCCGCCAAATAATATAGCTAATTATGTTTGGACTTTTAACGAAACAGATACTGTGGAAACAACAAACTCTGGAATATTTTACCATACTTTCCAAAACTCAGGATATTTTGAAGTACAACTTTATGTTACTGATACAAATGGATGTTCTGCAAAATACAAATTTCCTTATTATGATGTATCTGTTCAAGACTACCCTATTGCAGGCTTCTATTCCGAACCAGATTTTAATAATGATATTTGCTATGGCGAACAAATCCATTTTTATGACACCTCAATTGTAACTAATTTTTACGATAGAATTTGGGATTTAGGTGACGGTTTTCCAATTGTGCCAAATGATACCGTAGGTAAAAATTATAATGTAAAAGGAAATTACACAATTAGTTTAATAGAAGTTACTACAAACGGTTGTGCAGATACTGTTAGTTATGAAATAAATGTTGTTGGTCCAATTGCTGAGTTTGATTTTAACCCCGATAATATATGTAAAGGACAATCAATAGATTTTAACACATTTAATATGGAAGACTCCTATTATCTGTATATTGATTATGGCGATGGAATTGTTGATTCTATAGATGTTGATGGGCTTACTGATAAAGCAATTACTCATCAATACAACTACTCTCCACCTCTTGGATACACAACAGCATCGGTAACATTCTATTCTGAAAATATGGAATGTTCTTTAACAATAGACAGTATAGTACACATTTATCCTGTTATTGCCGATTTTAAAATCAATAACCCAACAGAAGATATTGACACACTGCATTGTATAGGCTTGCAAGACGTTTTTTATAATAACAGTATTAATTACGACTATTGGCAATGGAATTTAGGTGATGGAACAATTGTTATGGATATAAATACTAACCATACATACTTGCAAGCAGGAGACTACAATGTAACATTAAACATTTTACACTACTTAACAGGTTGTACTGATACTATATCAAAAACAATTCATATAAAACCAAAACCTGAAATTCAAGCATTTGGCGGAGATACTTGTGTTGGTGCAGGTATTACATTATATTTTAATACTCCGGATACAGGACTTCTGTATCAATGGACTCCTGCAACAGGATTAGACAATCCGTATTCGCAAAGCACAACTGCAAGCCCTGATGTATCAACAGAATATACTGTTGTTGCCATAAATCAATGGAATTGTAGTAATGTAAGCAGTGCTTATGTTAATATACAACAAGAACCCGAAAATTGGATAAAAGATACAACTATTATTATTGGAGAATCTTTGTTAATGGACGGTGATCAAGGTAATAGCTTTACGTATCAATGGACACCTACGGATTATTTACCTTGTGATACTTGCCCAAGTCCTTATTTTATGCCCGATGATGATATTGAATATACATTATTAATAGTTGATACAATGGGCTGTGGATTTTCATCAGAAAATATCTATACAATTGAAGTATTAGATGTATCATCAATTGATGTTCCCGATGTTTTTACTCCTAATGGCGATGGCGATAATGATGTGATTTATGTTAAAGGTTGGGGTATTAAAAAGTTAATAGAATTTAGTATTTATAACCGTTGGGGCGAAAAAGTGTTTACTACCACAGATATAAACAAAGGTTGGGACGGTACTTATAAAGGCAAAAAACAAAATATGGATTCGTATGCATATTATGTTAAAGCTATTGTGTATATTGATGATATTCCATACGAAAAGAAAGGAACTATTACTTTAATTCGTTAACAATAAGATAGGTAAGTAAAGTATTATTTTTCCTTTTTTAGCTTAAATAAACTTTTTATAAAGTCGCATATTTTATCATTACACACTAAAACCCATTAAGCTGCATTGTAACAGTTGGTATTAGTAATAGAAATCCAAGTATCATTAAAATAATCATTAAGGGAGTTATCCATTTCACCCATTTTTCGTAAGGAATTTTAGCAACACCTAAAACAGCAATTAAAACACCCGAAGTTGGAGTAATCATATTTGTGAAACCATCGCCAAATTGAAAAGCCATAACTGTTGCTTGTCGAGAAATACCTATTAAATCGGAAAAAGGAGCCATAATAGGCATGGTTAGAGCAGCTTTTGCCGAACCTGATGGAATAACAATATTTATAACTGTTTGGATAATATACATTATACCTACTGTTGCTATTTTGCCTAAACCTGCCATTGAACCTGCCATTGAATGCAGAATTGTGTCTATTACCTTACCATCTTGTAAAATAGCAATTATACCGCCTGCCAAGCCTACAACAATTGCTGCCGATAAAATATCTTTAATACCATCAATAAATAGTTTTGATATTTTTTCTGCCGAATAGTTTGATGCAATCCCCGATGCAATTCCCATAGCAAAAAATATTGTAGCTATTTTCATTATATACCAATTATAACCCATAACTCCAATCACAAGTCCTGCCATTGTTAAAAACAATAGTAACAGGATAAAATAATGAACTGTTTTTCTTAAACTTATCCAACCCAAAATTGCAAAGACTATTGTTATAATTGGCAGTATCAATATATTATAACTGGTTTCTCCTATTTTTAAACCTGTTTCTACAAGTTTAATAAAACCAAAATTTACAGTTTTTGGTACAATTAACTTTCCTTCTTTAATATACTCTGATACAGAAGGAAAAAACGAAAATACTATCAATACAACTAATATTGCAAAATAAACAAAATATGCCGATTTAGGTGTGTAAAATTTTATACTATCAATATCCGTTTTTCCTTTTTCTCTCCATTGTTCATCTTCTTCGTAAACCACTGATTTTCGTGGGTTTTTCTTTATTTTTTTTGCATATCTAATAACAAACCAAATACCTACAATATTAATAATTACCCACGAAAACATTCTGTACTCAATACCCGAAAACATTTGTATATCAGACAATTGCTGAGCAATACCAATTGTAAAAGGATTTAGTACAGCACCTGCAAAACCCAAACCTGCGGCAACAAATGCTAGAGAAACGCCCACTATACTATCGTAACCCATTGATATAGATAACGGAACAACTATAATAATAAAAGCAATAGTTTCTTCGCTCATACCAAAAACTGCCCCAAATATCGAAAATACTAACATTATCATTATCATAATAATATTGTCGATACCTAAAAAGCGAATAAATTTAAAGCGTTCTAATTTTCTAACAGAGTTTAAAAAAGATAAAATACCTACGTCAATTGCTTTACTGGCATTCATTACCCAAAATGCTCCACCAATCATTAAAATAAAAACAATTATTTCCGATTTATCAACAAAACCTTTATAAAACGATGAAAAAATTTGCCATGTTTGTGGCTGATTGTCAATATATCTAAACTCTTTTATAGTTGTTGTTACACCATCAACAGTTTTTATAACATCAATATATTCACCACCAGGAAGTATCCACGTAATAATTGCTACTAAAACAATAATATAGAATATTATGATATTTGTATGAGGTACTTTCTTAAGCATAAAATATTTTATTGTTCACAAATATAAATAAAAAAAATCTTGTAATGAATTATAATATACTCAATCCATTTAGCTTTTCGGGAATTTATGCGAATTTATTTTTTCTTTTTTAGAGTTTAAAATTTTAAGCATAGCTAAGTTACGCTTATAAATTTAAACAAATAAAAAAGGAAAAAGAAAAAGTAGAAAACCCTAAAAGCTATGTGGTTTGAGTATAAACTCAATCCATTTAGCTTTTTGGGAATTTATGCGAATTTATTTTTGTTGTCCTCAATCTCTTCGAGTTAACAGATTGCTTCACTCTACGGGTTCACCGTATAAAGGTAAATTAACAAGACATACTAAAAAAATATTAAAAAAAAACCACCTCAAATTTGAGGTGGTTTTAATAATTTATATTGTAATTAACTTATTGAATTACAATTTTTTCTTGATGTATAATATTGTCGTTTGATAATATTATATAATACATACCTTTTGTATATTGCTTAACATCAATTTCTTTATTAATATTAGCT
>CAZRWZ010000136.1:0-7989 GCA_964603745.1 uncultured Bacteroidaceae bacterium
TGCATTTCAGAATATAAAAATCTAATACACCTCAGAGCTTTTCAGCAGACCCTAAGTAAAATATAATCTAAAAAAGCCGTTTGAATTTCAAACGGCTTTTTTAGTCTAGTAGACTGTTATACTCAAACAATATAGCTTTTAAGGTTTCCTTCTTTTTCTTACAATCAATTAATGTGTAATTAGTGTCTACATTAAAATATTGATTTGAGGCTTACTAATTACTTAATAAGTGTAAAGTTTCCTGATTTAGTATATTCTATACCTGAAAAATCTTTATATATTATAAGATATGTGTACACTCCAGATTCTACAGCTTTTTGATTATAATATCCATCCCAACCTGAGAACAAATCATTTGTTTTAAAAATAGCTTCGCCCCATCTATCGTATATTATCATAATAAAATTATCTGTATTTATTCCGTAGCAACTAATTTTAAAAACATCGTTTATACCGTCATTGTCAGGTGAAAAAGCAGTTGGTGCATATATTGTAGAAACATCTTCTATTTTAATATGTGATTTTACTGTATCCATACAACCATTTGCACTAACAGTTATTAAACTTACCATAAAATCGCCCAATGTATTAGGGTTGTATTTATGCGACGGATTAACAGTTAAGGAAGAATCTCCATCGCCAAAAGACCAAAAGTTATAATAATTATTTGTTGAAATATTATAAAAATCTACAACAGGGTGAAACATATTAATAACTGTTGGCTCTGTATAAAATTTAGCTTCGGGTAATGGGAAAACAGTAATCATATTATTAATAGTTGTAGAACTTTCGCAACCACCTTCTGTTATTAGAGTAAGGCTAACATCAAAAACTCCATCTTTAGAAAAAACAAAACTTGGGTTATTGTTATTAGAATAATTACTTCCTAAATCTCCAAATTTCCAATTATACGATAAGCCTTGTTCTGTGTTTGTGCTATTAAATACCACCGACAACGGCACGCAACCACTTGTTATCGAAGATGTAAAGTTTGGAGTAGGAACATCATAAACTTTAATAGTATCTGATGCTGAAATGCTTGTGTTGCACGATGCACTTTCTACAGTTAAATTAATTACACTTGTTTGTTCCGGCACTAATATTAAAGGAGGAGAAATTATAGTACCATCATCTAATTTTATAGTATATGGTGGTATTCCGCCTATTATATTTGTTGTTAAAATTACTTGTTCTCCCGGACAAACTATTTCTGGCGAGTGGCTAATAGATAAACTAATATCTGTAGCTATTGAAACTGTTACATTATCGCTTGAAAAACAGCCATTAATATCTGTTCCTGTTACTGTATAACTTGTTGTAGATAAAGGACTAACACTGTTGTTTGCACTTATAGTGCCATTATCCCAAACATACTGATTTGCTCCTGTTGCAGATAACACTACTGTTTCTCCACTACAAATAGTAATATCATTACCAGCATTAATATTAGGGCTAGGATAATAAGCAACCAAAATACTATCTATGTTTGAACAATTTCCACCATCATCAACAGTAACATAATAATATGTATTAGAATTTGCAACAGACACGGTTGTGTTTGGTGTATTTGCACCTGTACTCCACGTATAGTTTACACCTCCGGAAGCACTAAGATTTACCACACTACCTATACAGGCCGATGTGTCGTTACTGGTTAAAATATTAAGACTTGCCGTTACATCAATATTAATTTCATCGGTGCTTGAGCAATTATTTACATCTGTAAAGGTAACAGAAAACAACTGACTTGAAGATGGTGTTACTGTTATTGCTTGTGTTGTTTCTCCTGTACTCCATATATAATCTCCTATGTTTGTTATTGATAAATCTATTGCAGAACCTTGGCAAATAGCAATATCATTACCTAAATCAATTGAAGGAACAGGATTAACATTAACAAAAACACTATCATTTGCAGAACAAGAATTAGAATCTATTCCTATAACATAATAATATTGGCTTGTAGATGGTGATACAGATATATTTTGTGTAGTAGAACCATTATCCCATACATAACTAGCACCTCCTGTGGCTGTTAAATTAATAGTGCTTCCTGAACATACAGATTGCTCTTGACCTGCATCAATATTTGGTAAAGGGTGGATATCAACATCTACATCATCAGTACCCGAGCAAGAAGTTCCGTCAGTAACTGTTACAGAATAAGATGTATGTGAATTAGGTGAAACAATTATACTTTGAGTTGTTTCGGTTGTACTCCATAGATATGTAGTTCCTCCATTTGCTGTTAGTGTAGCACTAGAGCCTTTGCATATAACAGTATCATTTCCTGCTGATGCAACTATTGTGTTGCCTACATTGATAATAATATCATCGGTATTTATACAATTGTTTGCATCGGTTATTGTTACTGTGTAGGTTGTGTTAGTAGTTGGCGAAACGGTTATTGATTGTGTTGTTTCGTTTGTACTCCATTCAAAAGTTCCTGTTCCTGTGGCAGATAATGTTGCCGAACCACCTGTGCAAATAGAAGCATCATTGCCGGCATTAACCGTAGGATTTGGGTTTACTGTAATATATATACTATCAACTGCCGAACAATTTCCTGCATTTGTTCCTGTAACATAATAATATCCTGATGAAATAGGTGTGATGTTTATACTTGTTGTTGTTTCGCTTGTACTCCAAACATAATCTACTGCACCACTTGCTGTTAAGCTTATTGTATCACCCTCACAAATACTTTGATCGGCTCCCGCTTCAACAATAGGAGATGGAGTTAAGCTAACATCTACAGAACTTGTTCCCGTACAAGCTCCCCCATCTGTAACAGTAACATTGTATGTTGTATTTGAATTTGGTGTTACTGTAATACTTTGAGTTGTATCTCCGTTATCCCAAATATAATTTGTTCCACCACCGGCAGTTAAAGTTATAGTTTCTCCATTACAAATTGCAGTATCATTAGTTATTGATGGAGTTAAAGATGTTCCTATTGTAACAATAATATCATCAGTATTTGTGCAATTATTAGCATCAGTTAAAGTTACTGTATAAGTTGTATTGGTAGTTGGCGAAACGGTTATTGATTGTGTTGTTTCGTTTGTTGTACTCCATTCAAAAGTTCCTGTTCCTGTGGCAGATAATATTGTTGAGCCACCTGTACAAATTGACACATCAGAACCTGCCGAAACACTTGGAGGTGTTAATTCTGTAATATTAATCTCATCGCTACCTTCGCAACCATCTGCATTAGTAACAGTAACAGAGTATGTTCCTGCACCTGTAAATGTTTCTGTTTGGTTTGTTCCTGACGAAGACCATAAATAAGAATTCCATACGCCTGCATCTAAAGTAATATCATCACCTTGACAAATAGCAGTATCTTGTCCTAAGTTAGGCTGAGGTGCAGGATTTACTATAACAACAACTTCGTCGGTTTGTTGGTCTCCGCAATAATCATCGTAGCTTACTGTATATGTTGTGTTTACACTTGGCCAAACTGTTGGTGTTTGCGAATGGATATCGTCTATATTAGTTGCCGGCGACCAAGTATATGTATTTGATGCAGCACCTGTTACATCTAATGTAGCTGAGTCTCCCTCACAAATATAAACGGTATCTTGAATTGTAAAAATATTATCGTCAATGCAAATTTTTTGAAGATTATTCATGCCTCCTGTTGAAGCTGTATAACCATAATATACCATATTGTTACCATTAAATATTTGGGCTTGCATATCGTATGTTGTTGTTAACCTAAGTTCGCAATTAAACCAAACCTCTATTTTGTGTGTTGCTGGATCCCAAGTAATTTTAACAGGATATTCTACATCGTCTTCTATATCTCCGGCAGAACTCCAAAAATTTGGGGGAGGGATTGCATCAACAGGACCTGCTATTGGGCTTAATGCACTTCCGTTGATATCTATAGCTATATGGTCGGAAGCAATTTCTCCTGCATTTCCCGAATTTTCAAATGTATCAAATTCTATTCCTAATGATGGTGATATAGCTCCAAAGCCCATATCGTAGCCTGTTGTTCCTGTTGTTGTGTTTCCACTTGGGTCGTTTTGTAAAACAAATACTATTCCGTCGGCTCCATCTTGATTACCAAAATATGCCATAAAATTTATTTCAAATGCTTTGGATATATCTATTTGGTCGGAATACCAAAAAGCTCCATTTTGATCGTTTACTGCATCGGTTAATTGATAGCAATTTCCACCAACATCAAGGGCATCTCCTGTTAAATTATATGATTGTGCGGAAAGGTTATAATTAACTAATAATAAAATTATTAATAATAAATTACTTGTAATATTTTTTATTTTATTTTTATAAAACATAAAATTTCAATAAAAATTAAGTTATTATATTGACGTAAAATTAATCAAAAGGTTGTTTATATCTATACTTTTCTCGTTTTTTTATTAACATACAACTATTTTTCTGAAATATTATACAATGTAATATTATATTTTTCTAAAATGGGGCTAAGTAGATATTTACCTTCAATAATCTTTAAATCAGTAGATTTAGGGATTATAATTTTATCTACATATTTAATATCATTGATATTAATAACTTTTATGTTTACTCCTTTTTTTTGTAATATTTTTATATAAAATAAATTTTGAGGATTGTATTCCGTATTTAGATATGCTGTATTATTCAAATCTATTTTGTTGTTTACGGCATCTCTAAGAAAATAGCTTATTGCAAATTTGTTTATATCCCACGCATATTCTACGGGTTTATATGTGTTTTTAATTATTCCGGTGTAAGGTTTTTTTAAAACTATTACAATAAACAATATAATTATAGAAATAGAAAGTATTTTTTTATTTTTAAGTATCTTATAGTCATAAATAAATTTAGAAATAGAGTAAAGAGAAAAAGCTACAAAAAAGCTTAATAATGAACGTGTTGGCATGTTATACCAAGCAAGTTTTGTTTTTGCTATTGATATAATTAACAAAAAAGGTATTATACTAAATAATAAGAAAATTGAAAATTGTTTAATTGATTTATTTTTAGTAAAAAAAGCTATAATTATACCAAAAGGTATAAATAAATATAAATTAATAAATCTATTGTTAATTAAATCATTAAAATAAAACCAAAAACTTTCGTTATGATTTTCGGTAACTTGCATAAATCTGCCTCCAACTTCGTTAGAAAAAACGGCTTTAATATATCCGCTACTATTTAATTCTCTAATTAAATAATATCCTATGCCAATAAAAAGGAACATAAGTATACCAATATAGAAATGTTTGTTTTTTAAGATATTAAAAAATTCTTTTTTGTAGAGAATGTATAATAAAAGTGATGGTAGAAACATTAATCCGGCTATACCCTTTGTTAAAAACGATAGTGTTATAAAAACAAAAGTATAATAAAGATATCGTTTGTTTTTATTTTCGATATACAAATAAAATGATATTAGATATACAAAATTAACAAAACTAAGTAATGTATCGTAATCGGCTGTTCTTGATGAATGGATATTAACAAGCCCTTGCGAACTTATAAATACTAATACCCACAGCGGAGCTATCCAAATATTTTTCAGATATTTTTCAGAAAATATAATTATCAATACTAAAATAAAAAAATTAGCTATAGCCGAAGGTAAACGAAGTGCAAATTCATTTAGTCCAAAAAGGTGCATTGATGTAACTTGCAACCAGATAAGCATTGGCGGTTTTGTATTCCACAAATCTGCTTTTCCCATATAATGAGTAACAATAAAATTATTGTTCCAATACATTTCCATAGCATTTATTGCTATTCTAGATTCGTCCCACAAGCGTATAGGGAGATAGTTTAGATACCCAAAAACAGGAATAACAACCAGAATAAACAAAATAGATAGAAGAATGTATTTATTTTTTTGTTTCATACAAATTATAAGCAAGGTTTAAATTTCATACTACGAAAGTAGCAAAAATATTGTATATTCTCAATTCATTTAGCTTTAACATTTCAATAGTCGAAGAATTAAATACCCTAATTGATTAAGGGGGGCTTTTTGATGGAAAGTTGATTATTATAAAAAATATTATTAAACAGCTGACTTTTACATTTTAATTTTAATTCAAATATTTTTAATTTTCTTAACCCCCTAATAACCCAGATAGTAATCGGGGGGGGATTGAGCTTTCTTTTCAATTGTAATTTGTATTACACAATTCAATTATATCCTTATATCCGCAAGTTTAGTTTTAAAATATTAAATTCCTGAAAAGCTAAATGGATTGAGTATATTAGAAAATAGATTTTATTTAGGGTCTGCTGAGAAACACATAGCAGGTTGTTATAAAGCCACTTAAACCAAAACACGCTATTGTAAGTGCAAAATTTTTTAAAACATATGTGCTTATAAGTTTGCATTTACAAATGTTAAAATCATAGTTTTATGCTTGCTCTGAGGTACATCATATTTTTATCTTCTTCAATTTGAGGTATGTATATACATCTGCATTTCAAAAAACAAAAATCTAATACACCTCAGAGCTTTTCAGCAGACCCTATTTAGGATAATATTGACTTTGAATAAAAAAAAAGAATTTTATTTCTGATAATAAGATAATAAAAAATATCTTTGTTTTTTTTAAATAAAACACAAATGCAATTTAAAGATATTGTTGGTCAAGAAAGTGTAAAAGAAAGATTAATTAGTTCTGTAAAGAACAATAAAATCAGTCATGCACAATTATTTTTTGGGAGCGAAGGTACAGGAAAATTATCTCTTGCTATTGCATATGCTCAATATATATCTTGTCAAAACAAAAGCGATACAGATTCTTGCGGAGAATGTAATTCTTGTAAAAAATACAATAAATTGGTTCACCCCGATTTGCATTTTGTTTTCCCTGTAGCAAAATTTAAAACAAGTCATACCCCTGTTAGCGACGATTATATTGTGCAATGGAGAGATTTTGTAAACAATAATCCGTACTTCACTTTTAATCAATGGCTTGAAAAAATGGAACAAGCAGGGAAACAGGCACTTATTTACGAAAAAGAAAGCGGAGAAATTATAAAGAAGTTAAATTTTAAAACTTTTGAAGCAGAATATAAAATAATGATTATTTGGATGTCTGAAAAAATGAATATTTCAGCAGCTAATAAATTGCTTAAAATTATTGAAGAACCACCACCAAAAACACTTTTTATTTTAATTTCTGAAGACTCTAACTCTTTGCTTAGTACAATAATATCTCGTACTCAACCAATTAATATTCCATTAATTAAAAAAAATGATTTATACAATTATATAGTTTCAAAATATAATTTACCACAAGATGAAATTAACTCTGCAATTAACTACTCCAAAGGAAGTTTAATTGATTTAGAAAAATTTGTAAACGATTCTGAAACCAACAAAGAATTATTTGAAATTTTTACAGAATACATGCGTGCGGTATATAAATTTAATATTGAAGAAATTAACACTATAAACAAAAAAATAATTGAACTTGGCAGAGAAGGACAAAAAGAATTTCTTTTACTTTGCAATAGAATAATTAGAGAAAATTTCATTTTAAACATTCAATTAGAAGAAATTGCTGTTTTAACAAAAACAGAGCATGATTTTTCGGTTAATTTTTCTAAGTTTATTAATCCAAAAAATGTAGAAAAAATATACGAAGAGTTTAACATAGCATACAATGATATACTTAGAAATGCAAATCCAAAAATTTTATTTCTTGATTTAAGTATTAAACTTACTAAGCTTTTGAGGTTAAATTAACTCAATTTGTTTAGTGTCTATTCTAACTTTGTTACACTTGTGATTAATAGCTAGTGTCTGTCTATAAAGTCCGATTTCTGCGTTACGCTTGTTTGAAAAATGGTCATTTACATATGTAAACTCATATTTTTCAACCTACGCAAGCCTTGAACTCGAACTTTCTACACTAGACACTTGAGTTTATAGACAAGCATTAGTTAATCTGTCTTCCATCTTGTGTCTTGTGTCTTGTGTCTTGTGTCTTGTGTCTTGTGTCTTGTGTCTTG
>CAZRWZ010000137.1:0-7971 GCA_964603745.1 uncultured Bacteroidaceae bacterium
TACATTTGTCTAAAGTCTAATATCTAAGGTCTTGTTTCTGTGCATAACGAATTTTATTCGTAGTTCAAACCTATGAACTTGTAGTAGTCCATAGTGGTTTATTAGCTAATATAATAGGTGCAATCATTAAAATTAACTTTTAATTGTCAAATATTCATTTTTTATTTAACTTTGAACGAAAATAAACTTTTAAATAAAATATAATGGCAAATTTTGACTGGGGCAATCTACCCTTCGGATATATTAAAACAGATTATAACGTAAGATGCTATTACCGAGATGGTAAATGGGGCGAATTAGAAATTTCTAGCGATGAGAATGTTAGTATGCATATGGCTGCTACCACATTGCATTATGGACAAGAAGCTTTTGAAGGAATGAAAGCTTTTACAGGAAAAGACGGAAAAGTACGTTTGTTTCGTTGGGAAGAAAACGCTAAACGTATGCGTAATTCAGCAAAAGGTGTAATGATGGCAGAAGTGCCAGATGATATTTTCTTTAATGCCGTTGTTAAAGCAATTAATTTAAATAAAAGATTTATGCCACCCTATGGCTCAGGAGCATCGCTTTATATTCGTCCGCTTTTAATTGGAACAGGTCCACAAGTTGGAGTTAAACCAGCCGAAGAATATTTATTTATGATATTTGTATCGCCTGTAGGTCCTTATTTTAAAGAGGGTTTTAAACCTGTTAAAATGATGATTGAAAGAACTTTTGACAGAGCTGCACCTCACGGTACAGGAAATATAAAAGTTGGTGGTAATTACGCTGCAAGTTTAAACACATTGCAAGCTGCTCACGATGGAGGTTTTGCCTCTGCAATATTTTTAGATGCAAAAGAAAAAAAATATATTGATGAGTGTGGTCCTGCAAATTTCTTTGGAATAAAAGATAATACTTATATCACACCTAAGTCGCCAAGTATTTTGCCATCAATAACAAATATGAGCTTGTTAACATTGGCAGAAGATTTAGGTTTGAAAGCAGAACGCCGACCTGTTTTAGTTGAAGAATTAGAAACTTTTGAAGAAGCAGGTGCCTGTGGTACTGCTGCGGTAATTAGCCCTATTGCTTCAATAACTGATGTTGCTGTAGATAAGGTTTATACATTCTCTACTGATGGACAACCAGGACCAATATCAACAAAATTATACGAAAGTCTTCAGGGAATTCAAACCGGAGATATAGAAGATAAACATAATTGGGTAACACTAATCTAAATTATAATAAGAATTTGTTTTCATTTTGTTTGTTGTGAAATGCCGAACGCCTGTTCGGCATTTCTTTTTTTGTTACAATAAGAAAATAAATGTAACTTTGTTGTATGAAAATACCAATAACATTATTACTAAGCATCACATTGTTTTTTGGGATTAACAAAACTGTAAAATCTCAAAATGAAGATTTATTAGGTGTTTTTTCGAGCGAAGAATTAAGTACAGCCCCGTATAACCAGTGGTATGACACAGAATATCAGTACACTCCTAATGAACAAATTATTGAAAATATTAAAAACCTACATTCCGATTTTCAAATTACCATTATACTAGGAACTTGGTGTTCCGATTCGCAAACACAAGTGCCAAGATTTTTAAAAATTATTGACGAAATAAACTTCGATAGCTCCAATTTTTTATTAATTGGTGTTGATAGACAAAAAAAAGTTGATAACTTAGATATAGAAAAATACAATATAGAAAAGGTGCCGACTTTTATAATATATCGTAATAATGTTGAAATAGGTAGGATTATAGAGAGCCCGATAAAAACTTTAGAAGAAGATCTATTTGATATTTTATCAAAATAAAATTGTTTATTAACATCATTCTGAATAAGCAGTAAATCGTAATATCTTTGTATGTTATATTTTTTTATAAATAAAAATATAAATCAATAAAATATGAGTAACAGAATATCAAGATTATTTAATGTAAAATACCCTATAATACAGGGAGGTATGATTTGGTGCAGTGGTTGGAAATTAGCTTCGGCAGTGAGTAATGCAGGTGGTTTGGGTTTAATAGGAGCAGGATCTATGTATCCCGATATTTTGCGAGAGCATATACAAAAAGCAAAAAAAGCAACAAATTTACCATTTGGAGTAAATGTTCCTTTAATTTATCCTGATATTGAAGATTTAATGAAAATAATAATTGACGAAGGAGTTAAAATTGTATTTACCTCGGCAGGAAATCCGAAAATATGGACAAAACATTTGCAAGATGAAGGAATAAAAGTTGCACACGTTATAGCAAACTCAAAATTTGCTGCGAAATGTGAAGAAGCAGGTGTTGATGCAATTGTTGCCGAAGGTTTTGAAGCTGGCGGACACAATGGTTTTGAAGAAACCACAACACTAACTTTGATACCAAAAGTTAGAGAACAAACAATATTGCCTTTAATTGCCGCAGGTGGTATTGCAACTGGTCGCCAGATGCTTTCGGCAATGGTTTTGGGTGCCGATGGTGTGCAAATTGGTTCTCGTTTTGTTGCCTCAGAAGAATCCTCAGCACATACAAATTTTAAAAATGCAGTTGTTGATGCTAAAGAAGGCGGAACAGATTTAATGTTGAAAAAATTAATTCCTGTTCGTTTAATTAAAAATGAATTTCAGCAAAGAGTGAAACAAGCCGAAAATAATGGTGCAAGCAAAACCGAATTAACCGAAATTTTAGGCAAAGCTCGTGCAAAGCTCGGAATGTTCGAGGGCGATACAGTTGAGGGAGAACTCGAAATTGGTCAGGTTTCTTCTATTATTGACAGTATTAAACCGGCAGGGCATATTATTAACGATATTGTTTTAGAATATAAAGTTGCAAAGGAGCAACTAAATCATATAAAATATAGTTTTTAGAAAAGATGATAAAATTTGAAAAATTTGAACTAGATAACGGACTAAAAGTAATAGTTCATCAAGATAAAACAACACCAATTGTTGCAGTAAATATTGTTTACAATGTAGGTGCACGAAACGAATTTCCTAACAAAACAGGCTTTGCACATTTGTTTGAGCATTTAATGTTTGGCGGTTCAATAAATATACCAAACTACGATGCACCCTTGCAAATAGTTGGTGGTGAGAATAATGCTTTTACAAATAATGATATCACAAACTATTATTTAACCTTGCCAAAAGAAAATATAGAAACAGGTTTTTGGTTAGAAAGCGACAGAATGTTGAGCTTAGCATTTTCTGAAAAAAGTTTGGAAGTGCAACGCAGTGTTGTTATAGAGGAATTTAAACAGCGATATTTAAATCAACCTTACGGTGATGTATATTTGCTTTTGCGACCTTTAGCGTATAAAGTTCACCCGTATCAATGGGCAACTATTGGCAAAGAAATTTCGCATATAGAAAATGCTACAATGCAAGATGTAAAAGATTTTTTCTACAGCCATTATGCACCAAACAATGCAGTTTTGTCGGTTGTGGGAAATATTACAGCAAAAGAAATTAAACCACTTGTAGAAAAATATTTTGGCAATATAGAACAACGCAAAATTGCTGAAAGCAATATCCCCAAAGAACCAAAACAAACCAAACCACGAACATTAACAGTTAAACGAGATGTGCCAAATGATACTATTTACAAGGCATATCATATGTGCAATCGTTTAGATAAAGATTATCACGCAAGCGATTTGTTATCAGATGTTTTGTCTAATGGCGATTCTTCGCGTTTAACACGCAAGCTTATAAAAGAGCAAAAACTTTTTATTGAACTTAGTGCTTATATTATGGGTAGTCGAGACGAGGGTTTGTTTATTATATCGGGTAAACCAAACGATGGTGTTGATATAAAAGATGCCGAAAAAGCTATTGAAAAAGAAATAAAGATTTTGTTTGATAAAGGAATTGAAGAACAAGAATTGCAAAAGGTAAAAAATAAAGTTGAAGCTAGTTTAATTTTTGCACAAATGAATATTTTAAATAAGGCAATGAATTTAGGAATATCAGAAATGCTGAACGATGCCAATGATATAAATACCGAAACCGATAAATATTTGAAAGTTAAACCCGATGATGTGATGAGGGTAGCAAAAGAGATACTAAATCCAAATAACTGTTCAACACTTTATTATTTATCAGAAAAAAAATAGAAAAACTATGTTAGATAGAACAAAACAACCGGATTTTAAAGAAATAACTAAATTAGTTTATCCGAAAGCCGAACAAAAAAAATTAGACAATAAAATACCTGTGTATTTGATAGATGCTGGCACAGAAGATATTCTGAAAGTAGAATTTATTTTTGAGGCAGGAGTTTGGTATCAAAAAAAGCCACTTAGTTCGAGTCTTACTAATTCTTTGCTAAGTTCAGGCTCTAAAAACCTTACAGAGCAGCAAATTGCCGAGAAAATTGATTTTTATGGAGCATACATTTCTTTGCAATCCGATAGAGATTATGCAACAATTACTTTGTTTACACTAAATAAATATTTGAAAGAAACAATTGCAATAATTAAAGAAATAATTGCAAATCCTATGTTTCCTGAAAAAGAATTTGAAACAGAAATAAACATCAAAAAAAATCAGTTTGTTTTAGATTTAACAAAGGTAAAAACTATTGCTTCACGCAAATTTATAAGTTCAATTTTTGGAGAACAACATCCTTACGGGACACTTGCTGTTGCAAATGATTTTGACAATATAAAAACCTCCGATTTAAAAGATTTTTATCAAAAATATTATACCATAGATAATTGTAAAATTATTGTTGCAGGTAAGTTATCTAAAGATACATTTACAATATTAAATGATAAATTTGGAGATGATTGGTCGGCAAAATCTTTTCAATCAGACAACGATTTTAGAATAAATGCGTCTAATAATAAAGAACAGATAATTTTAAAAGAAGATGTTGTGCAATCGGCATTAAGAATAGGGTGTAATATGTTTTCGAGAAAACACCCCGATTATGCAGGAATGCAAGTTTTAAATACTGTTTTAGGAGGTTATTTTGGTTCACGATTGATGAAAAATATTAGAGAAGATAAGGCTTATACATACGGAATTGGTTCGGTGGTTTATCCTATGAAACACGAAGGCTATTTTTCTATTATTTCGGAAGTAAATGCTAATGTTTGCCGAAATGCTGTTGATGAAATTTACAAAGAACTAAGTATTTTAAGTAGCGAAAAAATATCTGAACAAGAATTAATTTTAGTAAAAAATTATATAAAAGGCGATTTGTTAAAAGGTTTTGATGGTCCGTTTAATTTATCAGAAAAGTATAAAATAATTATTACAAATGATTTAGACGAAACATACTTTGCAAAATTCATGAACCTTATAAATACAATAAGTTCTGATGATTTAATGAAATTATCGCAGAAATATTTAGATAATAAAAATTTAATAAGTATTATTGCAGGAAAGTGCTAATAAATAGATACATATCAATTATAATAATTATTTGTACAATTAATATTGTTCAAGCACAAACCGTTTTGCCCGAATCTCCAGAACTTGACACCGTTAGCGTTGAGCCAATAAATGTAAAAGGAGATGTTTATATTTCGTGGTATGCAATGGATACAACAGAAATAAAAGGTTATATAATATATAGAAATACAGGAACAGAATATAACCCTATATGGGAAAACTTAGACACTGTATATGGTGGAGCAAGTACTTTTTATCAAGATGTTAGCTCATATGCCGATGGACAACCAGAATCTTACCGTTTACGCTCATTTGATGTAAATGGAACAAAAAGTTTATTGTCAGATTCTATGACAACAATATACACATTTCCATATATAGAAGAGGTTAATTGTATAAATCATATAAGAGTACATTGGACATCGTTTATTGGTTGGAAAACAGGAGTGGTAAAATACGATATCTATTGTTCTATAAACGACGGACCATATTCTTTAATAGGGTCGGTAAACGGCAACGAAAACAATTATATGCATTCAAGCTTATCCGATAGTACATCTTATACATATTATATTAAAGCAACCTCTGCTGATGGAAGAACATCAACATCTAATTCTGTTAGAACTTTTACAGATTTCCCTAATGAACCAGATTTTGTGTATGCTAATTATGCAACAGTAGAAAATAATTCTATAAAATTAGAATATATTGTAGATTATACTTCAGAAATTAAAAATTACAGAATAATGCGTGCCGATAGCCTTAATGGTTATTATTCTGCAATAAAAACATTTTCAAATTGGCCATTTCCGTATTTAACTTATTTTGATAATTCGGTTAATTTAAATTATGTATATTATTACAGATTAGATGTTGTTGACCCTTGTGGAAACATTATATTAAGTTCTAACTCATCAAAAAATATAGATATAAAAATAGCAAATAGCGAAGAGTTTGCTCCAAAAATAACTTGGGATAGATATTTTGAGTGGGCTGGTGGCGATGTAGAATATAGATTGTATAGAATTATTAACGAAGAATCGCAATTAATATATACTGCATTTAATGGTGTAAACTTTTTTAAAGATGAAATACCACAAGAAGATATTAAAAGAATAACTGAAAAGGTTTGTTATCAAGTAGAAGCAATAGAAGGCGATAATAATCCTTATGGAGTAAAAGCACATAGTAAATCTACAATAAAATGCATGGAGCAATCGTCGTATGTTGTTATGCCAAATGCTTTTACGCCAAATAATGATAAAATTAACGACGTTTTTAAACCAATGGCTATTTTTATTAGCAAAGAGAACTATTATTTCGAAATATATAACCGTTGGGGAGAATGTATTTTTGCTACAACCGACCCAAAAGAAGCTTGGACAGGTAGAGATAGAAAAGATAGAGTAGCTCCTGAAAATAGTTATTTTTATATTTTACAATATCAAGATTTTGATGGGAATATATTTCATAAGTCAGGAGAATTAACATTAATTTATTAATAATTATTATATGAAAATATTATTTATTAGCTTTTTTACACTTATCACTTTTGGATTATTTGCCCAACAAGGATTTGTTTTTCAATATCCTAGAGTAGAAATAACAGGAGTTTTTAATGGCGAGCTTGTTAAAAGAGAAACTAAACAAGTTAGAATAGGGCTAAGCAAAGAAACAGGTGAATTTGTTGTTATAATGAACTTTGATGATTTTAAACTTCAAAATAAAGAAACAGGCGAAATATTAGATTTTCCTGATGAAAGCATGAAAATTCATGGTTACCTCGATTTGAATACAATGAGAGAAAATTCTAACCAGTTTCAAACATATAAAGCGGAGCTAACAATAGATTTTCCGAACAATACAATAACAAGTTTGTTTGATGTTGAGATACAATATTTTAAAAATCAAGATAGAGGTTTTTCTCTTGTAAGAATGAATTCTGAATTAAATTTTGAAGATTTAAAAGCAGGAGGAATAAATGGTTTTGAGGATAAGTTTTTTGTAACACTTATTTTTCAGGTTTACCAATCTCACAATTATCATTAAAAATGAATTTAGACAATAATATTGTAATAGGAAACAGAATTCCTAAAGATTTTTTTATTACCAAAGGAGTAGGAGAGAGTGATATAACAACACACGCAGGTTCGTTTCATTTAGCACTTAAAAATGCCGGAATAGAAAAAGCAAACATTATACAATACTCATCAATACTTCCGAAAATAGCTACCGAAATACAAGATTACAATATTACTCATGGCGAAGTAATGGAAACAATAATGGCCGTATCTAATGGAATGCTTGGCGAACGATTAACAGCCGGAATTATTTTTGGTTGGCTATTTGATAAAAAAACAGGCGAAAAAATAGGAGGACTTGTTAGTGAAGAAAATGGAAATTATCCAGAAGATGTTATATCCGAAAGATTAAAACAAAGTTTACAAGAAATATATGAAAATGGCTTTTCGGATAAATATAGGCTGAAAATAGAAAAAATAATTGTAGAAACTTTTGTTCCTGAAAAACAATACGGCTCAGCTATTGTTGCTATTTGTTTTGTTAATTATGTTTATCCGGTTGTT
>CAZRWZ010000138.1:0-7696 GCA_964603745.1 uncultured Bacteroidaceae bacterium
AGACCCTATTTAAAAACTTTTACAAGTATTTGTGTTTGTGCTAAAACCATCAAAATTTCTTCTATATCATTGTTCCAAGTAGAAGAACGAATTTTTGTTTTTTGATATTTAGAATGTTTGAAATATGCTATTTCTAATTCGCCATGATTATAAATGGCAATTATTATATCAAATAAATCAATACATATTTCTTTACCTACATTATTAGAAATGATTAAAATGTCTTTGGTAAGCGTTAGTGTATCTGAAAATAAATATTCTTTAATTGCAATAGTAATAAAAACAAAAATGCCAATAGCTAATATAATTCCCGAATTATTATATCCAATATTTAAAAATAGAAAAATATAAATTGCAAATATTCCCAAAAAAGATAAAATAATTTTTTTAGGATTAAAACGAGTTTTTTTAATTATTTTTTCAAATAAATCTCTTTTTTCTCCGCATTTTGTACTTATTGTTTCTAGTGTGCCAATAAAATCACGATAAATATTATGAATAATATCTTGATTTAAAAGAAAACACATATCGTGATAAAGCTCTGGTAGTTTATCTTTTAATTCTTGTGGATTTTCAAAATAAGTTTCTATTAAAACAGCAAAAAATTCTTTTTTATTTGTTCTACCGTATGCTCTTAAAAATTCAATTTTATGCTCAATAAAATCGCGATATTCGTCTTTAAAATTTGTTCTAAACCGCTCGAATAAAAATTGTAAATATTCCGAGCCATGAGTTAAAGCCGAAATATCTAGAGCGTGAGCCATTTCGTGCAACCCAAGATTTATTTTATCGTTGGGTATTTCGTAACCTTTTTTAAAGTGTTTCCACGATAACACAATTATACCACGTGGGTTTACTTCGCCTTTATGTTTGTTTTTTGTAAATCTGTTTAAATAAATATCAGGATAAAGTTTAATTGTATGAAAATGAGGCATTAAATAATAACTTAAACCAAAAGTTAGCTGAACAGCCGACGCACTAATTAAAATCATCATTTCGTCTGTTACTTGCAATCCTTTTTGTCCGAACCATTTTTTTGCTTTAGAAAAAGTAACAACTCTACGTGCAAAAAGTTCTTTTTCTTTTTCTGTTAAGTTTTTAAAATATGGCAGGTTATTTTCGAGAATTTCAAAAATAACTAATCTAGAATTTGCTTTTAAACGAGTGGTTCTATCTCCTCTATTGCGTTTAAATTTAAGATAATAGCTTAAACCCAACAAACTCCAAATCCCAAAAACACCAAAAAAAATTGTTGAAGCTATTGCAGAATCACTCATTAAATAACAATTAATTTCTTAAAAGACGTTTTATATCTTTATCTAAAAGTCTATCAGGTTTTTTTGCACTAATTGAATGATATCCAAAATAGTAGATTGTGCCATCTGTTCCTAAAAATACTTTATAAACTCTGCCTTTGCTATCGCTTCCTGTTGGTCCAACTTTATGAAAGAAAACGGCATCTGTTTCTTGATTATCTATTATTGTTTCTAGCTCGTCGCGAGTTACAAATTTAAATTTATAAGGATATATCTTTTTAAATTTAGTTTCAGAATTCATATCGCTACTAACCTCATCTTTAACAATATAAACCGTTTTGTCTTTAACCGATGGAGCATTAGAGTTATAATAGTTTATAATATTAGCAGTGCCTAAAATCTTTTTTTCGCTTGTTAGCTTTATATGTTTTTGCAAAAACATTACAACAGCTGCAAGTTTATACGAAAAATATTCTTCTTCTACACCACGATATGCCAACGGAAAACAAGCCAACTGTGGCATCGACGAAGTTGTTGCGTATTTTCCGCCAAGCGATACACACACAAAAGAATATTCTGCCTTAGATTTATCTTTGTCAAAATATACATCATCAAGAGTTAAAAACGAGTATTGTGGGTCTTTTCGCATTTTATCATAATCATTTAGCTCAATAAAATCATAGGCTGTTATAGTCCAGCATTTTTTCATCACTTCTTTTATTTTAAAATTAAATGATGACATTGGGTTTCCCTCTAAAACAACAAGTGTTTTTGTTTTGTAAAATGCTTTTAGCTCCTCATCTTGTGCAACTTCTTTTTGTGCAAATATGCTAAAAGAGAATAATATCAGTAAAGAAAAAATAATTTTTGTTCGCATAATTTATATTTTTAATTAAAATTGGTTATAAAAATATGAAAAATTATTGGAAATATTGATATGTACTCGAATAAGATTATTAAATTTGTTCGTTATTATTAACTAATTAAAAAATATTTACAATGAATAAAGTAATACATACAAACAATGCACCTGCAGCAGTAGGTCCATACAGTCAAGCAATTGAGGCAAACGGAATGTTATTTATCTCAGGTCAAATTCCATTAAATCCCCAAACAGGTAAACTTGTTGAAGGCGGAATAGTTGAGCAAACCGAGCAAGTAATGAAAAACATAGAAGCAATTTTAACCGAAGCAGGTTATAAATTTTCTGATGTAATAAAATCTACTTGTTTGCTTAGCGATATGGTAAATTTTGGTGCAATGAATGAGGTTTATGCAAAATATTATCCAACAAACCCACCTGCACGTGCAGCTTTTGCAGTTAAAGAATTACCACTTAGCGTGATGGTAGAAATAGAAACTATTGCTGTAAAATAAATAATGAAGAATGCTTGCGAGTTGTTAATTTATTTCCAGATTTTAAACCCGGTGAAATTAATGGAACTACTGTAAAAGTTAAATATTTTGTTCCAATTAAATTTATGCTTAATTAAAACTAAATATTTTGGGGAATTTAGAAGTATTAGATAAATATGTATTAAACTTCAATCAAAACGGTTTGTTGTTGTTGAATATTACACTTGGTATTGTAATGTTTGGTGTTGCTTTAAGCATAAATTTATCTAATTTTAAAGAAATAATTAGAAACCCAAAATCTTTAATACTTGGTGTAATTTCACAATTTGTATTATTACCAGCAGTAACATTTTTACTTATAAAAATTCTGCAACCATCAGAGGGGGTGGCATTAGGAATGATACTTGTTGCCTCATGCCCCGGAGGAAATATTTCTAATTTTATTTCGTCACTTGCAAAAGCAAACATAGAGCTGTCGGTAAGTTTAACCGGAGTATCCACTTTGTTATCAATATTTTTAACACCAATAAATTTTGCTTTTTGGGGTTCGCTATATGTAAGTAGTTCGCCACTTTTGCAACCAATAGAAATTGATTTTTTTCAAATGTTTGAAACAGTAATTCTTATACTTGGAATTCCGTTGATAGTTGGAATATTTTTTTCTAGAAAATTTACCAAGCTAACAAATAAAATTCAAAATCCTATTAAAATAATATCAATAATAATTTTTGCAGGATTTGTTGTAGGAGCATTATATAATAATTTTACTTTGTTTTTACAGCACATTCATCTAATACTTTTAATAGTATTTTTGCACAATACACTTGCTCTATTAACAGGCTATACCTTTGCAAGAATTTTTAAACTAAAACCAAAAGATCGCAAAACAATTAGTATAGAAACAGGAATACAAAATTCGGGTTTATCATTAGTTCTTATATTTAATCCGGATATTTTTCCTTCTAATTTGCAAATAGGAGGTATGGCTTTTATAGCAGCTTGGTGGGGCATTTGGCATATTATTTCAGGTATGGCAATATCTTATTTTTGGGGATACAAAAAACAATGAAAGTTTATAAAGTCTATTTTGTTGAGAAACTAATTTTTAGAACTCTTCTATTAAAAAAAATCTTAGGAAAAAGAACAAACATCTGTTATTAAAATATTATTTGTTATTTTTGTTTCTTGTAAAAAGAAACTTTTACAAAATAAATTAGTATTAATTTTATGGAAAAATGGTCGTTAGCATACGCAATTATTAAACTTATTTTAAAAATACCTCATTCTAGTTTTTATCGTAAAATTGTTGTAGAAGGTTTAGAAAACATACCCAAAAACAAACCTATTATTTTTGCTCCAAACCATCAAAATGCAGTGATGGATCCTTTAGCAATGATTTATTCAACCAACAAACAACCTGTTTTTTTGGCTCGTGGCGATGCTTTTAACAACCCGATTATTGCTAAAATATTTGCTGTTTTTAAAATATTACCTGTTTTTCGTCAGAGAGATGGAATAGGAGAGTTGAAAAAAAACGAAGCGATTTTTCAAAAATCTGTTGATGTACTTAAAAACAACAACGCTTTTTGTTTGTTTCCCGAGGGGCAACATAATCCGCAACGTTTTTTGCGTCCGCTGCAAAAAGCAATACCACGAATTGCATTTCAAGCCGAAGAACAAACTGATTATAAGCTTGATATAAAAATTATCCCTACAGGTATTTACTACAAAGATAAAACCAAAAGTTTAAGTGTTTTGCATATTCATTATGGTAAACCAATTGATGTTTTAGATTATGTTGATGCGTATAAAGAAAATCCGCAAAAAGCAATGAATACCCTGAAAATGGAAATGAGTAAACAACTTAAACCCTTAATGATTGATATTCAAGATACAAAAAATTACAATATAATTGAGGAGTTTTTAACAATATATATTCCTTATTATCTTAAATTAAATAAATTAAAAAATACTCAGAAAAACAGATTTAATAGCAGCAAAAAACTTATTGATATTATTCAAACAAAAATAAAAAATAATGATGATTTTTTAGCAGATATTTCTATCGCTATTACTCATATTAAAATTATAATTAAACCTAAAGGTATTTCTATAGAAGACTATATAAATAATTCTAGTTCGATAGTAAACATTATTCTTAAATCAATTATAAGTATAATATTTTTACCCTTATTTTTAATAGGCTGTATTTTTAATTTTTTACCCCAACAAGTTGCTCCTTATATATCTAAAAATATGCTGAAAGATCCACAATATATTGGTTCGGTTAAATTTGCAGTTGGAGGCATTATATTCCCAATATATTATCTTATTTTATTTGCTATTTCGTCCTTTTTTCTCAATTACAAATATTCGCTAATTTTTTTAACTGTGCTACCTATATTAGGATTGTTTAATGTGTATTATAAACATTTTACTAAATCATTACTAAAATCAATAAATATTTTTAATATCCCAAAAGTTGAAAAAGAAGATTTAAAACAATTAACTTTGTCATTAATTAAATATATTAATTATGAAAACAAAAAAGAATAAAATATTATTTTTAAGCAAATTAACAATTATTACATTCTTAACTTTATCGCTTAACAGCTTTCTCAAGAACTAGGTCTAATATTAAAAAATGAGAAAACTCATCAAAATAAATTCTTTTTATATAAAAAAAAGATTTAATTTTGAAAACATAAAATTTTAATTAAAACTTTTAAATCATGAAAAAAACTTTATTTTTATTTGTTGCAATTCTATTTGCAAATGTTACATTCTCTCAAACTAGCTTTGGTGTAAGAGTAGGATTAAACTCTGCTACTTTATCTGGTAAAGAAAGTTCAGAAGATAAAACAGATTACAAAGCAGTAAACGGAATGGTATTTGGAGCTGTTGTAGAACAACATGCTACCGATATGCTTTCTGTTCAGTTTGAGTTATTGTATTTGCAAAAAGGAGCACAAGGCGAAAGTTCTGCAACGACCTTGTTGGGACCAATGAATTACACATTCAAGATGTATCTTAATTCAATTGAACTACCTATTTTATTAAAAGCTACTTTTGGCGATAATCTTAAATTTTATGGTAATGCAGGTCCGTATTTTAACTATGCTTTAGGTGGTAAACATGAACTGAAGACTGTTATAAATAATGCAACCGAAACAACTAATGGTAAGGTAATATTTAAGAAAGAACCTGATAATTATAAAGGTGATGATAACTATTATGATCCTGATGAATACAACAGATTAGATTGGGGATTATATTTTGGTGGTGGTTTAGGTATGCACCTAGGACCCGGATTATTATCTTTAGATATTAGATATGGATTAGGCTTTTCAAGTTTTTATAAAGATGCTCATTTTGATAAGGTTCAACTAGATGGATCAACTAAAAATATAGTTCCTGATGGATACGAAGCATTTAAAAATAGAAATTTAACAATTTCTCTTTCTTATATGTTTGGAGGAGAATAATATAATATTAAAATATTTAAAAAAAGCTGTCCTTATCGGATAGCTTTTTTTATTGGATATAATCTTCTTATAATTTTAAAATTATAGCTTACTACAAAATAAAATAAAAAAATTTGTGTTATTGTTGATATAAAATTACTTTTGAGCTGTGAAAAAATATCTTATCATAATAATATTAGCAATAATAGTGTTTGCATCTTGCAAAAAAGAAAAAATTGAAACAAGTGCTGGTGCAAAGCTCGAATTTTCTATCGACACTTTATTTTTCGATACTGTTTTCACAAATATTGGTTCGCAAACCAAACAATTTAGAATATACAATAGAAATAAAGCTACAATTGTTATAGATAACATAAGATTAGGAATGGGCAGTAGCTCTAACTACCGTTTAAATATTAATGGCATAGCCTCTTCATCGGCAAATAATATAGAAATTGCTGCAAACGACAGTATGTTTGTTTTTGTAGAAGTAACGGTTGACCCCAATAATTTAAACACGCCTTTTGTTGTTGCCGATTCTGTAATTTTCACTTTCAATAATAATTCTCAAGATATTGATTTGCGTTCGTGGGGGCAAAATGCTCATTATATTGATGGCAGAACAATTAATGCAATAATTGGCGATACTATTTGGACAGCAGATAAACCATATCTTATTTATAACTCTATGCTCGTTGATAGTCTAAAAACGCTTACAATACAAGAAGGAGTAGAAATTCATTTACATAAAAACTCTAATATATATATACTTGGCACACTTAAAATTAACGGAACAAAAGATAATCCTGTTACAATACGTGGCGATAGGTTAGAACATGCCTACGACGATATACCAGGGCAATGGGGGCGAATTGTTTTTATTGAAGGAAGCAAAAATAATAACATTAACTATGCCGAAATAAGTGGCGGAATAATAGGGGTGCAAGTTGGTGGAAATCTTGATGCAGCTATCGCCGACAAACCCGATTTACTTATCACAAATACAAAAATTCAGCATATGAACTATGCAGGATTATACACACTTGGGTCGAAAGTAGTTGCTTCTAACTGTGTAATTTCTGATGTGGGATTTTATGCAGTAGCTTTGCTAATGGGTGGTAACTACGAATTTTATCACTGCACAATAGCAAACTATTGGAACTATGCAAACCGAACCGAACCATCTCTAATTATTTCTAACAATATAATTAACGATGGAACAATGTATATGTCCGATTTAACAAATGCATATTTCGGAAACTGTATAATTTATGGCGATAAAGAAAATGAACTTGGCTTAAGTCAAGAAAGTGGTGCAGCTTTTAACTATAAATTTGAGTATTCTATTGTTAAAGCCAATGCCGATATGGATTTCTCCGATAATACTTATTACGATAATGTATGGAAATCTAAAAATCCTACATTCGTTAGTGTTAGCGAATACAATTTTCAACTCGATACATTATCGCAAGCAAAAGATTTAGGTAATATTTTTATTGTTAATGATTACACCTATTTACCGCCAATAACAAATGATTTAAATCAAGAAAATCGTACATTAGATATAGCTCCAGACCTTGGTGCTTACGAAAGAATTGAATAATTTTGTTTATAAATTGT
>CAZRWZ010000139.1:0-7669 GCA_964603745.1 uncultured Bacteroidaceae bacterium
TGTCCATAAACTCAAGTGTCTAGTGTAGAAAGTTCGAGTTCAAGGCTTGCGTAGGTTGAAAAATGTGAGTTTACATATGTAAATGACCATTTTTCAAACAAGCGTAACGCAGAAATCGGACTTTATAGACAAGCTCTAATTAAAACGAAGAAAAAATTAATTGGCAATAAAAAACTCTAAATTTTTGAAAATAAATGAATTTTTAGAAATTCCTCATTAATTCTTTTAAATATTTAACGTATTTTTGCAAAGATGAGCGAAGATTACGAAATACAAGACGATTCACATATCAGTGAAAACGAAATAGAAAATAAGTTACGTCCGCTTAGTTTTACCGATTTTAAAGGGCAAGTAAAAATTACTGATAATTTAAAAGTATTTGTTGAAGCTGCAACATTAAGAAACGAATCTTTAGATCATGTATTATTACACGGGCCTCCAGGTTTGGGAAAAACAACTCTAGCTCAGATAATTGCAAACGAAATGAGCGTTAGCATAAAAGTAACATCGGGTCCTGTTTTAGATAAACCCGGCGATTTGGCAGGTTTACTTACAAATCTTGACGAAGGTGATGTGCTTTTTATTGACGAAATACACCGATTAAGTCCTATTGTTGAAGAATATTTATATTCGGCAATGGAGGATTTTAAAATTGATATAATGATAGACAAAGGTCCATCGGCACGTTCGGTGCAAATTGGTTTAAATCCTTTTACTTTGATTGGTGCAACAACACGCTCGGGATTGCTTACAAGCCCGTTACGAGCAAGATTTGGCATTAATTCGCATTTAGAATATTATGATGCCGAAATTCTTACAGGAATTGTAAAACGCTCGGCAGGAATTATTGATATTCCTATAAAAGATAATGCTGCAATAGAAATTGCACGCCGTAGTCGAGGAACACCACGTATATCAAACTCTCTTTTGCGTAGAGTTAGAGATTTTGCACAAGTAAAAGGTAATGGAACAATAGATTTGAAAATTGCAAACTTTGCACTTAACTCATTAAATATAGATAAGTTAGGTCTTGATGAAATAGATAATAGAATATTAAATACTATTATTGATAAATTTAATGGAGGACCTGTAGGTATCACAACAATTGCAACCGCAGTTGGCGAAGATGCAGGAACAATTGAAGAAGTTTATGAACCATTTTTAATAAAAGAAGGTTTTATAAAACGTACCCCACGGGGTAGAGAAGTTACCGAAATTGCATACAAACACTTAGGCAAAATAAAATTAGGCGGTAGTCAATCGAGTTTGTTTGATTAGATTTTATTATCTTTATAAATTCATTTTTTTGAAATACTAAAAAAACATTATAATATGGGACAAATAACAAATATTTTTGCAAGACAAATCTTAGATTCACGAGGAAATCCTACCGTAGAGGTAGAAGTACATGCAAGTAATGGTGCTACTGGTAGAGCAGCTGTTCCATCGGGAGCATCAACAGGAGTGCACGAAGCCGTTGAACTACGTGATGGAGATAAAGGGGCGTTTTTAGGCAAAGGAGTTCTAAAAGCAATAAACAATGTAAACAAAATTCTTAACGAAGAATTACACGGATATTTTATTGCAGACCAAAGCACAATTGATGCTGCAATGATTGAATTAGACGGAACACCAAATAAAGCAAATATCGGTGCAAACGCAATTCTTGGTGTTTCTTTGGCAGTGGCAAAAGCTGCGGCACAGCAATCAACTCAATCACTATATAAATATATTGGCGGAGTAAATGCAAACACGCTTCCTATACCAATGATGAATATCTTAAACGGTGGTTCGCATGCCGATAATAAAATTGATATTCAGGAGTTTATGATAATGCCTGTGGGGGGTGAAACTTTTAGCGAATCGCTTAAAATGGGAGTTGAGGTTTTTCATCATTTAAAAAATGTTCTGAAAAAAATGGGACATTCTACTAATGTAGGCGATGAGGGTGGCTTTGCTCCAAATTTAAAATCTAACGAAGAGGCAATAGAAGTTGTGATAAAAGCTATTGAAACAGCAGGTTACAAACCCGGTGAAGATATTTATATTGCTTTAGACCCAGCAGCTTCTGAATTTTATGATACTAAAAAGAAAGTTTATAATTTAGATTCTGTTGGCAAAAAATTAAGTTCTGACCAAATGGTTGATTATTGGGTTAATTGGTGCAAAAAATATCCTTTATTATCAATAGAAGATGGCTTGGCAGAAGACGACTGGGCTGCGTGGAAAACAATGACAGATAAGCTTAGCGACAAAATACAAATTGTTGGCGACGATTTATTTGTTACAAATGTGAAAAGACTGCAACAAGGTATAGAACAAGGTGTTGCTAATTCTATATTGATTAAAGTAAATCAAATTGGAACTTTAACAGAGACAATAAATGCCGTTCAACTTGCAAATGCAAATTCTTATACATCGGTTATTAGTCATCGTTCGGGAGAAACAGAAGACACAACAATTGCCGATTTAGCTGTTGCACTAAATACAGGACTTATAAAAACTGGTTCGGCATCTCGTAGCGACAGAATTGCAAAATACAATCAACTACTTAGAATTGAGGAGGAACTTGGTGTTTCTGCAAGATATATTGGTAAAGATTTTAAATTTTTAAAATAATTTAATCTAATTAGAGCCCGATTATAATCGGACTCTAATGTTTTTTATATTGAAAATAAAGCTCTACATATTAATTATTGTTGTATTTTTTTCTTTTGCTTGCAAGAAAAAAACAGATAAAATTATCGTAAGCGGTAATGTTTATAATACAATTGGTGCTGAGGGAGTTAATTCTGCTACAGCATATCTTTATGGGCAAAAAGTATCTTCAAGTTCTTGGAATACAGCATATACTTTGTTAGGTAGCTCTGCTATAAATGGCGGTGCTTTTAGCATAGAATTAAACAAAGAAAATATATCCTCATATAAAATAGAAATTGTTAAAACGGCTTTTTTTAAAAAAGAAAAAAAATTTACATCAGATAATTTTACCGATAATGCATACAAAAGTACATACTACATAGACCCAAAAGCAGAAGTAACAATTATTGTAGAAAATACAAGCTATTTTGACGAGAATGATTTTTTAAGATATACAATTGATAACGGACTTGCCAACTACGAAGAAACTTGTGGCGAAATGAATGAGTTTTACGCACAAACTGTAACAGATACAACACATTGTTTTGTAATAGGCGATCAAGAAATTGTAATTTCTACACTATCGGCAAAAAATAATGTAACAACTATTGGCGAAGTGAAAAAATATTGTGCTTCGGGAGAAAATACAGAAATATTAATTCAGTACTAACCAAACAAAGAAATTTTGTTAAATTTTGACCAAATATTAGTTTTAATTGTAATTGTATTTATAATAATTTCTTTATACAAAGAGTTAATAGGTCCTGCCTTTACTTTTATGATTGGAATTAGTGTTCTTGGTTTATTTAAAGTACTAACAGCAGGCGAAATTTTAGCAGGATTTGCAAACGCTAATGTTATAGTTATTATACTTTTATTATTACTTGGAGATATTATTCGTAGAAACTCCATTATCGAATATATTTTTGACAATGTTTTTAGGCATGCCACAAGCTACAAAAAATTTATGTTGCAAATGATGACAATGATTGCAACTTTTTCTGCTTTTTTAAATAACACCCCTCTTGTTGCTGTAATGATGCCTTATGTTAATTCTTGGAGTAAGAAAAATGGAGTATCACAATCTAAACTTTTAATACCTTTATCTTATGCCGCAATACTTGGTGGTGCAATAACAATTATTGGAACATCAACCAACTTAATTGTTAATGGAATGGTTGAAGACCAGATGATTATAAAAAACTTACCTCATTTGCATTTTTTTGATTTTGCTTGGGTAGGTATTCCAATGGCATTAATAGGCTTTGTTTATATGCTTACAATAGGTCATAGATTATTACCAAACAACACAGAAAATAAATCTAACGAGCTTGTTAACAGACAATATACGGTAGAAGCACAAATTAAAGAAGGTTCAACTGTTGTTGGAAAATCTATAGAAGAAGCAGAACTGCGAGATTTAAAAGGTTTGTTTTTAGTTCGTATAATTAGAGCCGATTTAGATTTGCCGGCAGCAGGTCCTAAAACTGTTTTAGCTGCAAAAGATATTTTGGTTTTTGCTGGTGAAACCGATGCTATTGCCGAATTTATCAATAATAATTCGGAGCTTATTTTTCCACAAGTAGGAATGCTAAAAAAGAAAAAACATATTGATTTAATAGAAGTTGTAATATCGCATAATTCAACTTTGATTAACAAAACTGTTAAAGAAGCTAATTTTAGAGGAAAATACGATGCTGCAATTGTAGCAATTCATAGAAATGGAGAAAAATTACGTGGTAAAATAGGCGAAATACAATTTAAAGCAGGTGATGCTTTATTGCTTTTTGCAGGAGAAAATTTAGCAAATAGAGCCGATATTTTTGATTTCTATTTTATTTCTAGAGTGAAGGATTTAACCAAAGTTGAACCTTATAAATCTTTAGTTTTATTAGGAGGAACAATTACTGTGATAACACTATCGGCATTAAATATTTTGCCCTTATTTTTTGGCTTAGTACTACTTTTTATATTAATTCTAAGTTTAAAAATTGCTTCGCCAAAAGACTTGCATAAAAGTATAGATTTTAATTTAGCACTTATAATTGTGCTATCATTAGCACTTGGTATTGCCATGACAAAAACAGGAATAGCCCAAATAATTGGTAATGGCTTTATTAATTTAATGATGCCTTTAGGTTTACTCGGGATTTTATACGGTATTTATTTTATCACAACAATTCTTGCTGCATTTATCACAAACCTTGCAGCAGTTGCAATAATGTTCCCTATTTCATTATCAATTGCTTTAAAAATGCATGTAGCTCCTACACCATTTGTACTTATTGTTGCTTTTGCCGCCGCTGCAAATTTTATGACCCCTATCGGATATCAAACAAACCTTATGGTTTATGGTCCGGGAGGATATAGATTTAGAGATTATTTAAAAGTTGGGGCACCACTATCATTAATTTATATGATTGTAGCTGTTGGTATTTTATATTATTTGTATTATGTAAACCGCTAAAAAATATCTTTTATTAAACGAAAAAGTAAAAATTCTCCCTTAACATTTATTTAACATTAACTTATTAAACAGGTAACATTTCTAATTGTTTTAATTCATTACTTTGTTTCAAATTAAAATGATAAAAAGAAATGGATAATGTTTACTTAGTATTAGTAGTAGTTTTATTTGCACTAGCAATTTCAGATTTAATTGTAGGTGTAAGTAACGATGCCGTAAATTTTCTTAACTCGGCAATTGGTTCAAAAGCAGCCCCTTTTAAAATAATAATGGGTATTGCAGCACTTGGTATTTTGGTAGGAACTACCTTCTCTAGTGGAATGATGGAGGTAGCACGTAAAGGGATTTTTCACCCCGAGCATTTCTACTTTGCCGAAATAATGGTAATTTTTCTTGCTGTTATGATAACAGATATCATTCTGTTAGACACCTTTAACACATTTGGAATGCCAACATCAACAACAGTTTCTATAGTTTTTGAATTGTTGGGAGCAGCCGTTTCGGTGGCTATTGTAAAAATATCGTCGCAACCAGAGGCAATAACAAATATTGCAGAATCGCTAGGTATTGATGTCGCAAATGTTACGGTAAGCACATTTATAAACACCGATAAAGCAATATTAATTGTATCAGGAATTCTACTTTCTGTAATTGTTGCATTCTCGGTAGGGGCATTTGTTCAGTGGATTTCTCGTATGCTGTTTTCTTTCTCGTATGCAAAAAGTTTTAAATATTATGGTTCAATTTGGGGCGGCTTAGCAATTATGGCTATCACATATTTTATTTTAATTAAAGGAATAAAAGGTTCAACATATTCGGCTTACGAAATGTATAGCGTTTTTCAAGGAAATGCCAGTGGAGCATTAGCTTGGATAAATGAGCATTTTCATAAAAATTACACAAGCATAGATGAAATGATTAAAGGTGTAAAAGGTCAATATATTTGGATTGAAGACAAAGGCATATTAAACATAAGCCTTACAGGTTGGGTAAAAGAATATTCAGTACAAATAATGATATACAGCTTTATAGCTTGGGCAATAATACTGCAAATATTACAATTTTTGAAAGTAAATATTTTAAAAATAGTTGTTTATGTAGGAACATTTGCAATAGCTATGGCATTTGCAGGCAACGACCTTGTAAACTTTATTGGAGTACCTTTGGCAGGATTTCATTCTTATCAAGATTGGGTAAAATCCGGAGCCGATGCAAGCACTCATTTAATGTCTGGTTTAACCGGAAAAGTAGAAACAGCACCTTACCTTTTAATTGTAGCAGGTTTAATAATGGTTATAACACTTTGGGTATCTAAAAAAGCCCGTTCGGTTATAAAAACATCATTAGATTTAAGTCGTCAAGATGAAGGTGAAGAAAAATTTGGTTCATCTATTATGGCAAGAAATATTGTTAGAGCTGCCAGAAAATCGGCAAAAGCTACCAAAAAAATATTACCAAATAGTGTAAATAACTTTTTCGAAAAACAATTTGATACAAATCCATTTAAGCAAGTTCAGGCAAGAGAAGAAAATCCTCCTGCTTTTGATATGATTAGAGCATCGGTAAACCTTGTAGTAGCAAGTATTTTAATATCAATAGGAACATCTTTTAAATTACCACTTTCTACAACTTATGTAACTTTTATGGTTGCAATGGGTACATCTTTGGCAGACAAAGCTTGGAGTAAAGAAAGTGCTGTGTTTAGAATAACAGGTGTAATTTCTGTTATTGGAGGTTGGTTTTTTACTGCGTTTTCGGCATTTTCGGTTGCTTTTATTGTAGCTCTATTATTTACCTTTGCAGGATTTTATGCTATTTTCGGATTATTAGCAATAGTTTTATTTTTAGTGATAAGATCGCATATCTATCATAAGAAAAAAATAGAAGAACACGAAACAAAAACTAAATTAGAAGACGATATTAAAGAAAGTAATATTGTTGAAAAATGTACTGTTAATATTACCGATACATTAAATAATGTTTCGAGTATTATTGATAAAATATTCTTAGGACTTAACAAAGAAGACCGAAAAATATTGAAAGAAGCCAACAAAGATGTTAATGCACTTAATAAACAGGCTAAGTATCTGAAAGATAATGTTTATAAAACAATTATCAAATTAGATAAAGACTCTATAAAAACAGGTCATTTTTACGTGCAAGTTCTCGATTATTTGAGAGAAACAGCTCACGCTTTAACATTTATTTCTCAACCAAGTTTAGACCACGTAGATAATAATTTTGGCGAGTTATTAGATATTCAGATAAAAGAACTATCGCTTGTTTCCGAAAAAATTAAGACCTTTTATAAAGAAATAATTAAAATAATAAATACAAAAGAATATGATAAACTTCCTGATATGATTAATCTTCAACAACAATTTATTGATGATGTTAATACATATAGAATAACTCAAATAAAACGAGTTAAGCATAAAGAAGCAGGAACAAAAAACAGTGTGCTTTATTTAGGTATTCTTCATGAGGTTAAAAATTTATTCCTAAACGGAATAAATCTACTTAAAGCTCAACGAGATTTTGATGATTTTAAAAAAATATAAT
>CAZRWZ010000140.1:0-7665 GCA_964603745.1 uncultured Bacteroidaceae bacterium
CTGCATTTCAGAAAATAAAAATCTAATATACCTCAGAGCTTTTCAGCAGACACTAATTATACTCTCTAAAATAATTTTTCAATTTCTTCAGCAGGGTCGCCCCAAATAGCAGCAGTATCTGTTTCTATAATTGGACGTTTTAAAAGTTTAGGATTTTCAATTATTATTGTAATCCATTCGCTGTTGGTAAAATCTTTATTTTTAAAATCAGATTTGTAAATAGCCTCTTGTGTACGAACCATTTCAAAAGCAGTTTTGTTTAGTTTCATCAACAAAACTTTAAGCTCTTTTTCTGTTAAAGGTGTTTTTAGATACTCTATCACATTATATTCTAAGTTCTTATCTTTAATAAATTGCAAACCTGCTCTAGATTTTTTACATCGGTTATTATGATATACATTTAACATATTTTTAAGCTTTAATAAAATACAAAAATATAGTTTATTTTTACCACAAAAAAATTGATTATTGTGAAAAATCAAACAAAAGCATATTTATTAGCATTAACTGCTGTCCTTTTTTGGTCAACTGTTGCTACAGCTTTTAAGCTTGCTCTAGAAAATTACGATTTTTTACAGTTCTTATTTATTTCATCGGGGATATCATTATTGTTTCTTTTTTTAGTACTGTTGATACAAAAAAAACTTAAATTAATATTTAAAATAGAAAAAAAAGATTGGTCGAAACTTATAGTAGGTGGGGTTTTAAATCCATTTTTATATTACATAATCTTATTTAATGCTTATAATTTATTACCGGCACAAATGGCACAAAGTTTAAATTATACGTGGCCTATTGTATTAGTAATTTTTTCGTTATTTGCTTTTAAACAAAAGCTAAAAATAAAAACTTCTATTAGTTTTATATTAGGGTTTTTAGGAGTTGTAATCATTTCTTTTAAAGGAAATCTTAGTTTACCTGAAAACTCAAATATTTTAGGGCTTATTCTCGCAACAGGCAGTTCTGTAGTTTGGGCAAGTTTTTGGATTATTAATTCTAGTATAAAAACAGACACAGTAGTTTCGTTATTTATAAACTTTGTTGTTGCATTTAGTTTAATAGTGCCTTTGATGTTTATTTTCTCATCGTTTCCTTGTTACAACACAGTTAGCCTGTCGGCTGCAATATATTCGGGTTTGTTTGAGATGGGCATTACATTTCTTGTTTGGATGACGGCATTAAAGTTAAGCACATCAACAGCTAAAATTAGCAATCTAATATTTTTTGCACCTTTTATTTCTTTGTTTATTATAAATATGGTTCTTAAAGAAAAGATACTCCCATCAACCATTATTGGTTTACTTGTTATTATTTTAGGAATTCTGATTGATAAAATTAGTTTTAGAAAAACTAATTTCCGCTAAGCAGTCCCACAAAAACACGAATTTGCTCAGGCGAACCAATAACAAATATTTTGTCATCTTTTTGCAGAAAATAGTCTGATGCAGGATTATAAATATAATTACCATCAGCTTTTTTAATGCCAATTACATTTGCTCCCGATTTATTTCTAACCCCAAGTTCGCCAATAGATTTACCTGCAACACAGTTTTGAAGTTTCTGACAATCAATTTCTTCAAGGTTAACATCATCGTGATCTTGAAGCATTACGCCTTCAATAAATTCAACAATATCGGCTTGTGCAACAAGTTTTGCCATTCTTTGCCCACCAATTTTGTCGGGCATAATAACATTGTCGGCACCGGCACGGCGTAATTTTGTGTCGGAGTGATCTTCCGAAGCACGGCTAATTATCTTTAACTCAGGATTTAATTCTCTGGCCGACAAAACTATAAAAAGATTATCGGCATCGTTTGGCAAGGTTGTAATTAACGAAGACGCAGTTTTTATACCGGCTTTTTCAAGGTCTTCTTCGTGAACAGCATTACCATATACAAATGTAAAATTGTTACTTTCTTTAATTTGTGTAACAACTTTTTCATCTTTTTCTATAACAATAAATTTTTCGCCTAAAGCAAAAAGTTCGGCAGCCGCTTGTTTTCCATTTCGTCCGTATCCGCAAATAATTACATGTCCTTCCATCTTTTTTATTTGTTTTTTTAATTTTCTATCAGTAAAATAATCGTTAAAAACACCTTCTACAACCAAATTTGTGAAAGTAGAAACTGTATATGCAAAAAGTCCAAAACTAACTATAATTAAACCCGATGCAAACAACATTCCTCCTTCAGAAAATTTATGAGCAGTACCAAAACCAACGGTTGATATGGTTATTATTGTCATATAGAATGCTTCAATAAAAGGAAAATCTTCAATAAGCATGTACCCGATAATCCCTATTATTATTACAATAGATAATAATAAACCGGGAATTAGTATTTTTCTTATACCTCGTTTCATTCTATATTTTTAGATTTGCTTCAAAGATATAATATTTTTAGTTATCAACTTATTCCCAATCCTACAATTTAAACAATTATCTTTTTTGCAATAATTATTATACAATTCTAAAAAAGCTTGACTTTCTTGTGCTGTATTTATTTTAACACCAATACCTCTCCAATAGTTTATTATAGAGTTGTTTTCGGCATTTAATTCTTGTAAATAAAACAATGCTTTATCTTTTAATATTGCAATATCTCTTTCTTTACCATACATAAAAATCATTGGTGCAATAACATTTATTATAATTAAATCTATTGTGTGTTTTCCAATATTTTTGCTTTTTTCTTTCGATAATACTCCAAATTTATAATGTGTCTCCCAATATTTTGAAGGTTTAATATTGAAATATTCATAAATTTCATCAACAAAATCTTCTTCTATTATTTTTGAAAAAATATTACTGTGTTTATGCAGTAAAGATGCTGTTTGAGCAATTCTAACAGTAGGAAAAGAAACAGGTCGTACTCGCATAAATTTCCAATTATCAATGTTTATTGGCGATAAACTATATTTATTTCTTAAAAATTTAAACTCATTTTTGAGATGTGTAAAATACTCATCATCAATATTTTCTGAAAGGAAACCTGCTTGTCCAAAAAGCATTGCTTCAATACTTATTAGTTTATCGTTTTGTTTTAATATATTTTTTAGCGGCAACGAACGAGCAAGTATTTCAAAAGGCTCTGCATTCACTTTTAGCCCAAACTGACGCAACAAAAGAATATAAAAAACCTCTTCCCAATCGCTAATTCTATCGTTTAATAATTGTTTTATCTCATCAGATTTTCGTTGCAAACGCTCTATTAATAATGTTTCTAGCCACGAAAACAATTCAAAACTATTAATTTTAGATATCTGATGTTCGCATTTTATTTTATACTTACTATTTAAAATTGAAGAATAGTTTTTTAATAAATCCTTATCATAATTAAGTTTAATTTGTGGGATTTTTCGTCCTTTTGCATCAAAAACATCTTTGTTTATTTCTTCAACAACATGTAAAATTACATTATTGTAGCAGCTATCACTTTCGTGATGATGTAAATACCAATCAGAAGATTTTTTATGTATTTCTATATTGCCAACCCAAAGAGTATCTCCAATTTTAATTTTAGCATTAAAAAAATCTGGCCCACTATCATGGTTAAGTTGCCCTACATCAATAATATCAATAGCATCATTATCAATAGTGTAATTATTGATAAATAACTTATACCTCCATATATATTGTAAAAAATCTTCTGTCATTTTATATTTTTTTGTTTGCCTAAGGTAAAAAAAACTTATGATTTTTTCGATAAAAAAGTAAATTTCCTAAAATAAAACTTTTTTAATTTTCTAGAGTTTCGTTACTATCATTATATTATATCAATTTAAAATTAAAAAATAAAGATATATAATATAAAAACCCATTTTTATTTTGGCATTAAATTTAGTATTCTTAAATTTGTGTGTTTTTTAACATATATTTTGAATATACCATATAATTACATGAAAAAGAATATTCATAACGAAGCCGATTGTAATCCGTGTTTAACTGATCCTAATTCGGTTTTTGCCGGTTTATCAACAAAAGAGCGAGAAGAAGTTTTTAAAAATCACAATTGTGCTTTTTTTAAAAAAGGAGAGATAATATATAAAGAAGGAGATAAACCATCGGGTTTATTATGTCTTTCTAAAGGTAAAATAAAGATATTTAAAGAAGGTGTTGGCGGAAGAGAACAGATAGTTAGAATGGCTAAGCCAATTGGTTTTATAGGTTACAGAGCACTTTTTGCAGAAGAAAATTACATTGCTTCGGCAATGGCATTAGAAGATGCATCAGTTTGTATTATTGATAAAGACACATTGTTTCATTTAATAAAAACCAACCCCGATTTTGCAATGACTATAATAAAATCATTAGCTACAGAATTAGGATTTTCTAACAACAGAACAGTAACACTTACACAAAAACACATACGAGGCAGATTAGCAGAAGCTTTATTGTTTTTAGTAGATACTTATGGTTTCGAAGACGATGGAGTTACAATAAAAGTATATCTGCCAAGAGAAGATTTAGCAAATTTATCTAATATGACAACTTCTAACGCAATAAGAACACTCTCTATTTTTGCAAATGAAGACGTAATAGAGCTTGATGGACGAAAAATTAAAGTTTTAAAGCATCAATCTTTAAAACATATTAGTCAAATGGGATAATGTTACTATCTGATATAATGACAGATATACCACTGTTGAATCAATTAAAAAATATTTATTTAATATAATACACAATAATATTGTAGTATTTGTAAAATATTTATATTTTTGCAGTCCGAAAAATTTTTTATTAATAAATAAATTAACAGAGTTGTGAATACTTTAAGTTATAAGACTATATCGGCTAACAAAGAAACCGTAAACAAAGAATGGGTTCTTGTAGATGCTGAGGGTGAGATTTTGGGAAGATTAGCATCAAAAGTTGCGATGATGCTTCGTGGTAAGCATAAACCTGAATTCACACCTCATGTTGATTGTGGTGATAACGTAATTGTTATAAACGCAGAGAAAGTTGTACTATCAGGAAATAAAATGGCAGATAAAGTTTATATCTCTCATTCAGGTTATCCTGGAGGACAAAAAGTGATAAATGCAGAGGCATTATTGGAAAAGAAACCTTTTGCTTTAGTAGAAAAGGCAGTAAAAGGAATGTTACCAAAAAACAGATTGGGTAGCAAGTTGTTTAATAATCTTCATGTATTTGAAGGAAACAAACATACGCACGAAGCTCAAAAGCCAAAGAAAATTAATTTAAAAGAATTTAAATAAAACTATATGGAAGTTGTTAACACCGTTGGTAGAAGGAAAGCATCAGTTGCTAGAGTATACTTAAGTGAAGGAAAAGGTTCTATAACAATTAACCGAAAAGATTTAACAGAATATTTCCCATCAGATATTTTACAATATATTGTAAAGCAACCAGCAAATAAAGTTGAAGTTGCCGATCAATTTGATGTTAAAGTAAATGTAAGTGGTGGTGGATTTAAAGGACAAGCAGAAGCAATTCGCTTGGGAATAACAAGAGCTTTAATTGAAGTGAATGAAGAGTTTAAATCTGCATTGAAATCAGAAGGCTTTGTTACAAGAGACCCAAGAGTTGTGGAAAGAAAAAAGCCAGGTCGTCCAAAAGCGAGGAAGAGATTCCAATTCTCGAAACGTTAATATTGAATATAACTATATATGTTTAGTATCTAAATTGCTGAGACTTTCCGAAGGGGAAACTACTCGGCAATTGATATTTATTTTAAGAATGTAAACTATTTAAAAATGCCAAGAACAAATTTCAACCAGTTATTAGAGGCCGGAGCACACTTTGGCCATTTAAAAAGAAAATGGAATCCAGCAATGGCTCCATATATCTTTATGGAAAAAAACGGAATTCATATCATTGATTTGAATAAAACCGTTTACAAAATTGATGAAGCTGCAAATGCAATGAAACAAATTGCACGATCGGGAAGAAAAATTCTTTTTGTAGCTACAAAAAAACAAGCAAAAGAGCTAGTTTCTGAAAAAATTACTGCTATTAAAATGCCTTATATTACTGAGCGTTGGGCAGGAGGAATGTTAACAAACTTCCCTACTATCAGAAAAGCAGTTAAGAAAATGAAAGCTATCGACAAAATGGCTACTGATGGAACTTTCAAGAATATGTCTAAAAGAGAACGTCTTCAAGTAACTCGTCAAAGAGAAAAAATGGAGTTAACTCTTGGTAGTATTGTTGATTTAAACAGATTGCCAGCAGCATTATTTATTGTTGATATTAATAAAGAACACATCGCTGTTAAAGAAGCTCAAAAATTAAATATCCCAATTTTTGCAATTGTTGATACCAACTCAAATCCAAACGAAGTAGATTTTGCAATACCTGCAAACGACGATGCAACAGCATCAATAGGAATAATAGTTGACTCAATGGTTAGTGCAATTAAAGAAGGATTAACTGAGAGAAAAGCAGAGAAAGATAAAGACGAAGCAGAAAAAAGTGCTAAAAAAGCTAAAAAAGCTGAGAAAAAAGAAACTACTGAAAAAGTAGAAGATACAGCCGAAAAATCTCCTGCTAAGAAAACACCTGCTAAAAAAGAAGCAGTAAAAGAAGAAAAAACTGAAAAGTAATAATATTTTAAAGTAAAAAAAAATGGCAAATGTAAAAGCTGCAGATGTTGCAAAATTGAGAAAAGCTTTAGGTGCTGGAATGATGGACTGTAAAAATGCATTAGTTGAAGCTGATGGCGATTTTGATAAAGCTGTTGAAATAATTCGTAAAAAAGGTCAAGCTATAGCAAACAAACGTGCTGATAGAGACGCAACTGAAGGTGTTGTTTTAGCTAAAATATCAGCCGATGGTAAAAAAGGTTATGTTTCTGTGTTAAATTGTGAAACAGATTTTGTTGCTAAAAATAACGATTTTGTTGCCTTTGCAACTAAAATTATTGACAAAGCTATTGAAGCAAATGTTGCAAGTTTAGATCAACTTAAAGAAACAGAAATAGATGGTAAAAAAATTGGTGATATAGTTTTAGAACAAACAGGTATTATCGGTGAAAAATTAGATTTATCTTATTTTGAAGTTATAGAAGCAGAGCAAGTTGTACCTTATATTCATGCAGGAAACAGATTAGCTACTGTTGTTGCTTTTAACGAAAAATTATCTGATATACAAGTAGGAAAAGATGTTGCAATGCAAGTTGCAGCTATGGCTCCTGTTGCTGTAGATAAAGATGATGTATCTAAAGAAATACAAGATAAAGAAATTGAGATTGGCAAAGAACAAGCTAGACTTGATGGCAAACCAGAAGCTATGCTTGAAAAAATTGCTATGGGAAAATTAAATAAGTTTTTCAAAGAAAATACTTTATTGAACCAAGCTTTTGTTAAGAATAATAAGCAAGATATTAGAACTTATCTTAAAGAAAACGGTAATTTAACTGTTAAAGGATTTTTAAGATTTGGATTGTCTAACTAAAGTTAATCTTTAAATAATATTGAAACCGCTTAATTTTTTTTAGCGGTTTTTTTTTGTATATATGCTCAAACCATCAACTGCTAACAATTTTACTTTACAAGCTGTACCATAGTTGGTACTTATAACGCAAACGCATTCTGTTAATATATTCTTATATCAGCACTATACTACATTTTACAAATACCATTATTCTTCTTATTACTCGTTCCAAAATGTACGAACTTGCTTTTGCTCAAATAATTTTATTGTGT
>CAZRWZ010000141.1:0-7628 GCA_964603745.1 uncultured Bacteroidaceae bacterium
GCAAACTTATAAGTACATATGTTTTAAAAAGTTTGCATTTACAATAACATATTTTAGATTAAGTGGCTTTGTAATAACTTGTTATGCGTTTCTCAGCAGACCCTAATTAGAGCTTGTCTATAAACTCAAGTGTCTGATGTAGAAAGTTCGAGTTCAAAGCCTGTCCCAATTTATTTCGGGAGCTTGCTTAGGTTGAAAAATGTGAGTTTACATATGTAAATGACCATTTTTCAAACAAGCATAACGCAGAAATCGGACTTTATAGACAGACACTAAATAATAAAAATGCCAAAATAATATTATTTTAGTATCAACTTTTAATAAAAATTATTATTTTTGATAAATAAATTAATAATTTGATAAATAATTATTAAATTTATTAAAATGAAATTTGAAAGTGAAAAATTAGAAAACTTGTTTAAAATAGTAGGTGGACAAGCTCAAAACACTACTTTTCATTCATCTACAGGAGCAACAGGTTGCGATACTTATGAAGCTGGTACTAATGATGGTGTTCATACTGATAGTACAGGCTTCTGTGATTATTTAAGGGTTTCATGTAAAGCTAGCTAGTAATTAAATAACTAATGTAATCAATTTTGTATTACACTAGTTATTGTTAAAATACGATTATGGATAAGATAGTAAAGATAGTATGGATTTTATTTTTGTTTCAAATAACTATTGCATTTTCACAAAATAAAAATTACAAAGTATATTATCAAGAAATAAATAAAGCTGAAGAGTATTATTTTTTAAAAGAAAATATTGATAGTTCTTTATATTACTATAATAAAGCTTTCGAAGAATTTGATTTCGCATATGCGAGAGACTTAATAAATGCAACTCAAATCGCGTTTTTTGAAAAAAAAGAATACCGTAAATTTTTAATAAAAGGTTTTGAACAAGGAATTGATTTAAATGATTTAAAGGATATAAATTTATTTGATAGTGTATACAAAGAATTAGTTAATGATACTTCATTGTTAAATAAATACATAATAGCACATAATAAGTATCTACATAATATTGATTCTTCCTATTTTAATATTATTCATGCATTTTATAAAAAAGATCAAGAAGATAAGAATTTACCCTCGTATGAATATAAAGAGATAAAAAAGATATATAAAGATAAGTTTAAAAAATGGATTACAGAAAAAGGTTTTCCAGGAGAGAAGCTTATAGGAATATCTGTTTTAGACACAAATAATCTTAATGATAAATTAGATACGATAATCACACCATTCGATACTTTGTACATAACTACTAAAGGTTCATATAAAAGATCTTTGTCGATGGATTATTCATTTCCTGCATTAGTTCATAATAAATTTTCTTATTTAGAATTAAAAGATTTTTTAATAACAGCTATGTATAAAGGTGAAATTCATCCTCGTGAAATAGGAATGTTACACGACAATATGTATAGACCTATAGAATCAAATTTAGACAGTTCAGAGGTTCTTGATTATAAATTAAGCGGAGTTTTTAAATTAAACGGTTTTGTTGATTATAGTAAATATAAATGTGATAATAAAGAAATAAATAGTTTAAGAGAAAAATTTTATATAGCACCTATTGAAATAGATATTAAGAAAAAAGAATATGAGAAAAAATATGGTTTTGTTTTAACTTGGGGCTTTTTTAATTGTTTATAATATGAAGAATATAAAAATATGATGTGCATCAGAGCAAGCATAAACCCATGAATTTAACATTTGTAAATGCAAACTTATAAGCACATATGTTTTAAAAAGTTTGCATTTACAATAGTGTGTTTTAACTTAAGAGACTTTATAACAACTAGCTATGCACTTATCAGCAGACCCTACTTAGCATAGTTCACGGCTCTAGTTTCTCTAATAACCGTTACTTTAATTTGTCCCGGATAAGTCATTTCTTCTTGTATTTTTCTAGCAATTTCGTAAGATATTGTTTCGCTATCTTTATCAGATACTTTTTCGCTACCAACAATAACTCTTAGTTCCCTACCCGCTTGTATTGCATAAGTTTTCAATACACCAGGATACGACATTGCAATTCCTTCTAGTTCTTTTAATCGCTGAATATACGATTCTGCAATTTCTTGTCTTGCACCAGGTCTAGCACCCGAAATAGCATCACAAACCTGAACAATAGGAGCAATTAACGAAGTCATCTCAATCTCATCGTGGTGCGAACCAATTGCATTTACAACATCTGGTTTTTCTTTAAATTTCTCTGCCCATTTCATTCCCGAAATTGCGTGTGGCAATTCTGGTTCTTCGGTAATTACTTTTCCTATATCGTGAAGTAAACCTGCACGTTTAGCAATTTTAGCATTTAAACCAAGTTCTGTTGCCATTATTGCACAAAGATTAGCAGTTTCGCGCGAGTGCTGCAACAGGTTTTGTCCGTAAGACGAACGATATTTCATTCTACCAACAAGTTTAATAATTTCGGGGTGTAATCCGTGAATTCCTAAATCTATTGATGTTTTCTTACCTGTTTCAATAATTTCTTCTTCAAGTTGTTTTCTAACTTTATTAACAACTTCCTCAATCTTGGCAGGATGTATTCTACCATCAGTAACTAATTGATGAAGAGCTAAACGAGCAACCTCTCTACGAATTGGGTCAAAACCCGATAGAACAATTGCCTCTGGTGTATCATCAACAATAATCTCAATTCCTGTAGCAGCTTCTAAAGCTCTAATATTTCTACCTTCTCTACCAATAATACGACCTTTCATTTCGTCGTTTTCGATATGGAAAACAGTAACTGCATTTTCTATAGAAGCTTCTGTTCCTAATCGTTGAATTGTTTCTATAACAACCTTTTTTGCCGATTTTGTTGCGTTTAATTTAGCTTCGTCAACAATATCATTTATAAGAGCCATAGCGTCTGTTTTGGCTTCGTCTTTTAAACTTTCTATTAATTGTTTTTTAGCATCTTCGGCAGATAAACTAGATAATTCTTCTAACTGTTTTACTTGTTCTTTATGGAATTTATCTAATTTTTCTTGTTGTTTTTCAATTCTTTCTAATTGAACGGTTAAGTTATTTCTAATAGCTTCTACGTCTCTATTCTTGCGTTTTAAATCTTCGTGACGTTGCGATAAGTTACCCTCACGTTGTTTAATTTTGTTTTCTGCATTCGATAACTTAGAATTTCTTTCGTTAATATGCTTTTCGTGTTCAGCTTTTAATTGTAGAAATTTCTCTTTAGCTTGTAATATCTTATCTTTTTTAATTACCTCGCCATCGGCTTCGGCTTCGGCCATTATCTTTTTCGATTTAGAAGCAAGAGCCATATTCCATATAAAATACGATACACCTCCACCTAAAATGAAAGATGATATCGATATACTTATTGTCATTATATCCATAGTTTAAAATTTAATTATTTATTATATTTATCATTTTTAATTATTAGTATTTAAGCTTTTATTAATACATTTAATCTCTCAATAATTACGGTAAATTTGTTATTTTTTGGATATAAAAAACCCGTATTAAATTATTTAAAGTTCTTAAAAAACCCAAAATAAACATGGGTGGAGATGCTGATTAATTTCTTACTTCCACTGTTCTTAAAAAAGAAACCGGCGAACCAGTTGAGGCCTGTCTTACATAAATCATAAGCTTATCTCCAAAAAGATTAGTGTTGATTTTTCAGAAATGTTTAAATAATCAATACGGGCAATATTATCGTGCTATTTTAAAGAACGTCCTCTTTTTCAGTAATATCAGATAGTTTTGTTTCAATAAGTTTTAAGTCTTCTATTATTTTACTATCATCAAACTTATCTTCGTTTTTCAAGAATTTTGTAACGTAATTTATACAAACCATCGACAAAAAATCTTGATTATCGTTATCCTTATCGGAATAAGCAGTTCTATATTGAGACACAGTCTCGTTAATTTTTTCGGAAGCTTTTCTAATAAGTTCTTCCTCATCTCTGTTTATTCTGATAGGATAATACCTATCTATTATCTTTACTTTTATTGTTAATTTATCGTCTGCCATAAAACTTTAATTAACATTTAAAAGAGCTATACACGAATCTATTTCCTTCACTAATCGGCTGATTTTGGTCTTAGTTAATTTAACATCGTTTTGCGATAAATCTACAATTTTACCCGATTTTAAATTATTGTATTTACTTAATAAATTATCGTATTGCTCTTTCTGCTCTTCTAATTTATTTTGCAAATCCACCTTTTCCTCAATCAACTTTTTATTTATATCCTTTAAGTTTCGATACTCAGAAATAAACCTATCAGCCTTGTTATTAATGCTATATATTATTTCTTTATAATCATCTACCATAAAAATATTTTTCATAGCAAAGTTAACACTGTTTTGAGTGAAATCAAAATATTAAGCTTTGTTTTTTTATTTTGTTGATATATTTTTATTGAAATAAGTATTAATTACTTTACTTTTGTGCACTTATGATTTTAGGCATTGCTTCCATAAAAAAATTCATTTTATTATTTTTTTCTTTGTTGATATCTTCGATAGCAATTTGTCAGAAATACAATAATAATTTTGACAATCCGATGAAATTAGATTTAATAATTTCTGGCAACTACGGAGAGTTACGCCCAAATCATTTTCATTCGGGCATTGATTTTAAAACAAATGGACGAGAAAGAGAAAAGATTTATTCAATTACAGATGGTTATGTGTCTAGAATAAATATTTCTCCTTGGGGATATGGAAAATCGGTGTATATTACTCACCCCAACGGATATACTTCGGTTTATGCTCATATAAGTAATTATAATATAGAAATAGAAACCTATATTAAAAGTTTGCAATACAAAAACAAAACTTATAGTATTGATACTCTTTTGCCAAAAGGTTTTATTACAATAAAAAAAGGAGAATTTATTGCATTTTCGGGAAATACGGGTAACTCTTTTGGACCTCATCTACATTTCGAGATTCGTACTACAAACACCGAGCACCCTGTAAATCCATTGCTTTTCGGATATAATATTAAGGATAATAAAGCACCTAAAATATATAGTTTAGTTACTTATAATCTTAATTCTGATTTAAATAATCCTGATAAAAACATTAGTACGCTTTATAAATTAACCAACTCGTATTTAACAAAAGATACAATTTATGTAAACAGAAAAACAGGTATGGGTATTGAGGTTTACGATTTTGTTGATTTAAGCACAAATAAATGTGCTCCTTACAAACTAAGTTTATATAAAAATAATATATTAATTTATTCTATCGTTGCCGATGAATTTGATTTTTCAGAGAAGCGTTATGTAAATGCACATATCGATTATGCCAGATATCTGAAAAACAGGAAAAAAATTCATAAACTATATGTAGAGCCAAACGATAAATTTAGTTTGTATAAAAATGTTGTTAATCGTGGCATTATTGAGTTACACAATAATGAAACGGCAAATATTAAGATAATTGCAGAAGATTTTAACAAAAATAAAACTGAGATTAAATTTGTTATATCGGCAAAAAACCACAACGAAAAAAAAATACTAAAAAGCAGATATATACTAAATTACAATAAAGAAAACATCTTTGCTAATGACAGTATAAAAATTACTATTCCTAAAAATGCACTTTACAACAATTTAGATTTTAAATACTTATATCTTGCGAAAAATAAATATAGAATATCATCGGAATATATTCCTTTGTTCAAAAAAATAAAAGTTGAGCTAAAACCTTTTGGTTTAGAAAAAAAATATTTTAGTAAAACTGTTATTATCAGAATTTCTAAAAAAGGGCATATACAAGCTTTACCTAGCAAATACAATGGCAAATATTTTTCTACATATTCCGATAAATTTGGTGTTTTTTCGCTAATGATTGATACTATTAAACCTAGAATTAAACCTGTAAATATTTTTCCCGATGCTAAATTTATAAAAGATAATAAAATAAGGGTAAAAATAACCGACAATCTTTCTGGTATTAAATCGTATAATGCTTATATAGATGGCAAATGGGTTTTATTTGAGTACGATGCAAAAAAAGCAAATCTTACTTATTATTTCGATAACAAAGTACCTGCAAACGAGACATATCACAACTTAAAAATTATTGTAAAAGATAGTGTTGGTAATACTGCAATATACAAAGTTCGTTTTTTTCATTAAAAAAGTTATAGCATGTAATTCCAATTGAGAATATATATACTCAAAAAAAACTTTACTCAATTTTAATATCCTTAACACTAAGCTGAATTGTTGTTTTGCCCATAAATTCATTTTTTTCTACAGTAAAGCACAAATCAAAAGATTTTTTATTTTTTATAAGTTGATATTTTTCGCCCATACCAAAAGCAATACCGTTAAAAACCATATTTTTTTGTTTTATACTAATTTTTAAATGAGTAGAATCTTTTCCTACAAGCTTACTTTCGCCAGTATCAACAACATCACGAGCAACAAAAACAGGTTGCATATTTCCTGGACCAAAAGGAGCAAATTGCCTTAAAATATTAAAAAACTTTTGATCTATATCATCAATATTTATAACCGCATCTATGTTTATACGAGGTATTAGTTGCTCTTCGGTAATATGTTCACTTACAAATTTATCAAAACAATCTGTAAATTTTTCAATATTTTCTGTTTTAAGCGTTAATCCTGCGGCATACATATGCCCTCCAAAACTTTCTAATAAATGGCTACAACTATTAACAGCATCGTATAAATTGAAACCTGGAACAGAACGTGCCGAACCGGAAGCAAAACCCTCTACTGTTTCTGCCAAAATAACTGTTGGACGAAAATATGTTTCTGTTAACCTAGATGCTACAATACCAATAACCCCCCTACTCCAGTCTTTATTATAAAGCACTGTGGTTTTTTTATTTATAAGTTCTTCTGAATTTATTATCGAGTTTAGGGCATTTTCTGTAATATCGTGATCAATTAATTTTCTTTGAGTATTAATTTCCTCAATTTTTTTGGCAAATAATATTGCGTCAGTATAATTTCTAGATATTAATAAATCTACCGATTTTCTTGCAGTGTCTATTCGTCCTGCTGCATTAATTCTTGGTCCTATTTTAAAAACTATATCATTAATTGTTACTTCTGTTGTTCTAATTCCTGATACCTCTTTCAATGCCTTGATGCTAACCGATGGATTAGTATTTATATTTTTTAAGCCATAAAAAGCCAACACTCTATTTTCTCCTGTTATTGGTACAATATCCGAGGCAATACTTATTGCTACCAAATCGAGATAATCGTAAATTTCTGTAGATTTAAGATTATTTACAACCGAAAAGGCTTGCATAAATTTAAAACCTACACCACAACCCGATAGCTCTTTGTATGGATAGTTACAATCTGTTTGTTTTGAATCTAATACAGCAACGGCATCGGGTATAATATTATCGGGAACATGATGATCGCAAATAATAAAATCTACGTTTTTTTCTTTTGCATACTTTATTTTATCAACGGCTTTAATTCCACAATCTAAGGCTATTATAAGCGAGATATTATTTTCTTTGGCATAATCTATTCCTTTAAAAGAAATTCCGTAACCTTCTGTATATCTATCTGGAACATAATAGTCTAAATTTCCATAGTATTTACTCAAAAAAGAATAAACTAGAGCTACAGCAGTAGTTCCAT
>CAZRWZ010000142.1:0-7603 GCA_964603745.1 uncultured Bacteroidaceae bacterium
CGTTATGCATAGAAACAAGACCTTAGATATTAGACTTTAGACATCTAAGGTCTAATCTCTAATATCTTTTTACTTTTTATAAGCTGAAAGCGAAATGCACTAGAAGTGCATAGTTTTAACTACATTTGTGACCAATAAATGATTTAACAGAAACAGAATATGAGTTTAAAAAAAAGAAAAGAGAACCTTAAATCGACAATACTAACCATTGGGCAATATTCCACACTTACTTATTTAATGATATTTTCTAAATGGATTTCTCCAAATTATTACTTATCTATTATCCAAATTATTGGGTTTATTGTTGCCGCTTGGGCAATATGGGAAATGAACAAAAGTAAACTAAACATATCCCCTACCCCTCGTTCCGGCTCTAGGCTTATTCAATCAGGACCTTATAAACTTATTCGTCATCCTATGTATTTATCGCTGATATTAACACTAACTCCTGCTATGATTAGCTATTACAAACCATTGCATTTATATATTTACATTGCTTTTTTAATAAATTTAGTATTTAAAATGTTTTTTGAAGAATCTTTGTTAAAAGAATATTTTGTTGATTACAAGGCGTATATGAAAAAATCTTGGCGATTATTTCCGTATTTTTTTTAGTGAACCTAAAATTTGCAAATAGTTTATAATACTGCGGTTTAAGTTTCTCATACGCCTTTAACCGACTGAAAGCAACTCACAAACACAAGAAATATTTCTAGTGCAAACTCTTTAGTTTAGGAACAAACATTTATTAGTGTTAAGCGTTTAATCATTTAACAACAGAACTATTTAACAATAAAACAAAGCTTTTATGTGTTTTAACTTTCATCTTGTATGTGTAATTATTACATTTGCAAAAATATTTTTTTAAGATGATAAAAATTACATTTCCAGACGGAGCAGTAAAAGAATACGAAAAAGGTATTACAGGTTTAGAAATAGCTAACAATATTAGCAGTAGATTAGCAAAAGAAGTTGTAGCAGTTAGTATTAACGGCGAAACTTGGGACGCAACCCGACCTATTAATATTGATGCTGATATAAAATTATATAAATTTGAAGATGCAGAAGGTAAAGATGCATTTTGGCATTCGTCTGCACACATAATGGCAGAAGCATTAGAGTTTTTCTATCCGGGAATTAAATTAGGAATAGGACCAACAATAGAAAATGGTTTTTATTACGATGTAGATTTACCCGAAGGCAAAACCCTATCTGAAAACGATTTCAAAAAAATTGAAGATAAAATTCTTGAAATAGCTCGTGGCAAACACGAATTTACAAGAACAGAAGTTTCTAAAGAAGAAGCTCTTAAAACCTTTACAGAAAAAGGCGATGAGTATAAATTAGAATTAATTTCTGACTTAGAAGACGGAACAATAACTTTCTACAAACAAAATAATTTTACAGATTTATGTCGTGGACCACACTTGCCAAACACAGGTCTTATTAAAGCAATAAAACTGCTAAATATAGCAGGTGCATATTGGCGTGGTGATGAAAAAAATAAGCAGTTAACACGTGTTTACGGAATATCTTTTCCTAAACAAAAAATGTTAACCGAATATTTAGAAATGCTTGTTGAAGCTCAGAAACGTGATCATCGTAAACTTGGAAAAGAACTTGAACTTTTTACTTTTTCCGAAAGAGTTGGAAAAGGTTTACCACTTTGGTTACCAAAAGGAGCAATGCTTCGTGAGCGTTTAGAAAATTTCTTAAAAGATGTACAAAAGCGTTATGGTTACTTACCTGTAATTACTCCGCATATCGGACAAAAGGAATTGTATGTAACATCAGGACACTACGCAAAATATGGTGCAGATAGTTTTCAACCAATACATACACCGCAAGAAGACGAGGAGTTTTTGCTAAAACCAATGAATTGCCCTCATCATTGCGAAATTTATAAATCTTCGCCAAAATCGTATAAAGATTTACCTGTTCGCTATGCCGAATTCGGCACAGTATATCGTTACGAACAATCTGGCGAATTACACGGATTAACACGAGTGCGTGGTTTTACACAAGACGATGCTCATATTTTTTGTACACCAGACCAATTAAAAGAAGAATTTAACAAAGTTATTGACATAGTTCTTTACATCTTCAAAACTCTTGATTTTAAAGATTTTATAACTCAAATATCTTTACGAGATAAAGAAGACAGAAGTAAATATATAGGTAGTGATGACAATTGGGCAAAAGCCGAACAAGCAATTATTGAAGCAACTAAAGAAAAAGGTTTAGAAACTATTATAGAATATGGCGAAGCAGCTTTCTATGGCCCTAAACTCGATTTTATGGTAAAAGATGCTTTAGGCAGAAAATGGCAACTTGGTACAATTCAAGTAGATTACAACTTGCCTGAGCGTTTCGAATTAGAGTATAAAGGTAGCGATAATCAACTACATCGCCCAGTAATGATACACCGAGCACCATTTGGTTCTATGGAGCGATTTGTTGCAGTTCTTATTGAGCATACAGCAGGAAAATTTCCGCTTTGGCTAACACCGGAGCAAGCAGTTATACTACCTGTTAGCGAGAAATATAACGAATATGCAAAAAAAGTTTTAAATTTGTTAAATAATTACGATATTCGCAGCTCAGTTGACGATAGAAATGAGAAAATAGGAAGAAAAATACGTGATAATGAATTAAAACGTATTCCTTTTATGCTTATTGTTGGCGAAAAAGAAGAAGCCGAAAACTCCGTTTCAGTACGTAAACAGGGCGATGGCGACAAAGGAACTTATAAAATTGAAGATTTTGCAAATTTGATTAATGAAGAAATAAAAGATTTATTATCTTTATAAAATATTTATGTTTAACTAATTAAAGGAGGAATTTAACATAGCAATTAAGAGAAGAAAAAGGGCTCCGAGCCAAAAGGATAATTTAAAGTACAAGTTCAAAATTAATAATTGGATTAGAGCTACTGAAGTAAGAGTTGTTGGCGAAGATATAGAATCTGCGGTTTATCCTATTAGGAAAGCCTTAGAACTTGCCGACGAAAGAGAATTAGATTTAATTGAAATATCGCCAAATGCAAACCCACCGGTTTGTAAAATAGAAGATTTTCAAAAATTTCTTTATAAATTAAAGAAAAAACAAAAAGAACAAAAAAGTAAAACTATTAAAGTTGTTGTTAAAGAAATTAGGTTTGGTCCTAATACCGACGAACACGATTTTAACTTTAAGCTTAACCACGCTAAAAAATTCTTAGAAGATGGTTCTAAAGTAAAAGCATTTGTTTTCTTTAAAGGTAGAACTATTTTGTTTAAAGATAAAGGTGAAATCTTATTATTAAGATTTGCTCAAGAATTAGAAGAAATTGGCAAAGTTGAACAATTACCTAAATTAGAAGGTAAACGTATGATTATGATGATGTCTCCAAAGGTGAAAAAACAATAAAAATTTAATCTTTTCCCTTTCTTTTTATATAAAATAAAAAAACCCCAAATATTACTATTTGGGGTCTGTTGAAAAGCTTGCATTTACAATAGCGTATTTTGAATTAAGTAGCTTTACAACAACTTGTTATGCGTTTCTCAGCAGACCCTATTTAGTTGTTACGAACTAAAACCGCCCGTAATCCAATACTGCTTACCAACCGTTTGTCTAATTGTCTAAGGTCTAATATCTTATTTCAAAACCCTTCATAATTCAAACCTTTTTCAGATTTCAATAATTAACCCATAAACTAATTATTTAAAACTGAGAATAAATTATTAATAGAACTCAAGCTTATTACCAAATATAAGCACGTTCACTTTCTGGTCTGTATAATCTATCTTTGTCTGATATTTCAAAAGCTTTATAGAATGTAGATAAATTAAACAAAGGTACATTAACACGTGCATCGCCAGGCGAATGAACATCTTCTTTTAAACGACGCATTAACTCTTCGTCTAAAATTGTTTGACGCCAAACAGTAGAATACGATAAATAAAAACGCTGAGCGGGAGTAAAACCTTCTATACTCTTGTTTGCCTTAGCTTCATCAGTCATTTGGTATGCGTCCCATGCAATATTTAAACCACCAAGGTCTGCAATGTTTTCTCCAATAGTTAGTTTTCCGTTAACGTGCAAACTGTCTAATTCTACATAGTTATCAAATTGATTTATTACAACGGCTGCTCTTTCACTAAATTTAACAGAATCTTCTGCTGTCCACCAACTGTTAAGATTTCCGTCTATATCGTAATTTTTACCTTGGTCGTCGAAACCGTGTGTCATTTCATGTCCGATAACTACTCCAATTGCACCATAGTTTACTGCATCGTCGGCATCTATATCAAAAAATGGTGGTTGAAGTATTGCCGCAGGAAAAACAATTTCGTTTGCATTAGGGCTATAATATGCATTTACGGTTTGTGGTGTCATTCCCCATTCTAATTTATCGTGAGGTTTTCCTACTTTTTCCATTTCTTCGTTAAAAGCAAAAATATTAGTATTAGTTATATTTTTGTAATATGATACATTATTAGATATTTCTAATTTACTATAATCTTTCCACTTGTCGGGATAACCAACTTTTACAGTTATGCCATTAAGTTTATCAATGGCTTTTTGTTTTGTAACATCACTCATCCAATCAATTTTATTAATTCTTCCGGCAAACGAAGTTCTAAGATTTTCTACAAGTTTTAGCATCTGTTTTTTTGCTTCTTGAGGAAAATATTTTTCTACATAAAGTTTTCCAATTGCCTCACCTAAAGCTATATTTGTAACACGAAGTACTCTTTCCCAACGTGGTTTCATTTCTTTTTGTCCGCTTAGAGTCTTTCCGTAAAATTCAAAACTTGCTTTTTCAAAATCGCTTGATAAAAACGAAGATGAATTAAGAAGTATATCCCAAGAAAGATATGTTTTTAATATTTCTATATTGGTTTTTTCTATTAATGGAGATAATTCTTTGAAGAAATTTGTAGTTCTAACATTTAACTCTTTTATATCAGCAAGACCAATATTTGTAAAATATTCTTGCCAATTTATTGATGGTGAAAGTTGTTGTAATTCTTCTATGCTCATTTTATTGTATGTTGTAAATGGGTCTCGACGTTCTAATCTTGTTAAAGAATTTTGTGCTAAAGCTGTTTCAAAAGACAGAACATCATTAGCTTTTTGTAAAGCTGTTTCTTCATCATTATCGGTTAAAACAAAAAGTGTTTTAATAAAATTAAGATATTTTTCTCTCAATTTAACAGTTCGTTCATCATTTTCGAAATAATAATCTCTATCAGGCATACCTAAACCACCTTGATACATGTGCAGTATTATCATAGAACTGTTTTTGTCGTCTTGTGCTGCATTAATATGGAAAAGTGGAGATGCATAATGTGTATGCATTTTAGCAATTAATGTCATTAGTTGTTCTTTTGTAGTTATATTGTTTATTGTGGCGAGTTCTGTCTTAATTGGAGAAAAACCAGCTTTATTAATAGCGGTTGTATCCATACCTGTTTTAAAAATTGCTGTAATTTTTTTTGCGTCATCATTTTTTTCTTCTTTGCCATTAATAAGTCCATCAATAAGCGATTTCATCTTTTTTTGATTATTATCGTACAAAATAGAAAAAGAACCGTATTGTGTTTTATCGCTTGGCACAGGGTTGTTTTTTAACCAACCACCATTGGCATACTCAAAAAAGTTTTCGCCTGGTTTTACAGACAAATCCATATCTGCTTTATTAATAAAGTTGTTTGTCATAATAGTATTGTCTTTTTTGTCATTAGTATTATTGCAAGATGCAAGTATTATTACAAATAATACTGATAGAATTTTTATATTTCTCATATTTAATTTTTTATAAGTAACAAAAATAGTAAATTTTATTACCAATTACATAATACTTTATAAGTATATTTAAAATTTAGCTCCAACATTTAAGTATATTTGGCTAATTTCTGATGAAGACCAGTATCTGTAGTTTACAGAAAGATATAATCTTTTTTGTGGTTCGTACTGAAAACCTGCTACATAAGTATTATTTAATTTTGCAATACCAGAATTATCAACATAATCGTAACGACCAAAAACCTCCCATTTAGGTGCTACATTATACATTGCAAATGCCGAAACACCTGAAAATATAGTAGATGTAAATGCCACGTTATTTGTGTATGAATATTCTACTCCAATTTTATATTTTTTTTGTTTATATGCTATAAAACCAGAGAATGCTGTAGATAAATTATTGTTTGTTTCAAAAGTTGCCGGTGTAATGGCAATATATGTTTTTATAAGAAAGTTTTTAATTAAATACAATTCAAAATTTGTGTTGTATTGAATAGTGCTTAATGTATCTTGTTTTCTAAAAGGTCCATTGCCATTAACAGCACCAAGCGAAAAAGCAAAAGTTTTTGTATTTTTATATTCTACTCTCATACCAAAGTCGGCAGGAGCAGCCATTCTGTATAACTCTTGCATTGTTACTAAAACATAACGATGTGCCCAAAATTTATCTTGCACTGTTAAATATTGTTGATTTAAAAGCTGACCTGTTGCTAAACTAAAATTTTTAGCAAAATTCCATTTTAATTCTGCCATTTTTAAAAATGCTGTGTATTTACTACCTTCAAAATAATGTACTGGTAATTGATTTCCTGCTGTATCTTGAACAATAATACCGTTTGTGGTACGGGTTACATCATAAATTAATGTAAATTTAAGAATGTCTGCTTTTTTAAAAGAATATCCTATTAAAGCAGTGGAAACATCGAAACCTGCATTTGGCTTTACTGTATTAAAATTATAATATCCGGCAGTATAAATACTTGCAAAAATTTTATGTGTAGGTTTTGCAATTTTAGTACTGTCTTGTGCATAAGTAACAATGCTAAAAATTGTTAGCAATATTATTAATTTAATATATTTCATTATATTTATTTTTTGTTTGCTGCTATTGATAAAATAACTCCTAAAACAATACCTAATACTGCAGCAAAAATAATTCTATATTCCGAAGGCATTAAAAATGTTATTGTGTGAGCAGGTATCCAAAAAAATGGAATTGTTTTTTTGAAAACAAAACCCCATTGCACCGACCAATTTAATTTTGGGAAAATTTCGTAATATTTAATAGGCGAGAAAAATCCTGATAAAGTTCCTTCATTTTCAATTATATGTATATCTGTAATTTTGTGTAAAGTCATAAAAATAGGTGCAAAAATAAGATTCATAAAAGCACTAATAGCAAATGCTGTTAAAATACGTGTACTTCCTAATCCAACATTTACTGCATCAAAAATACTATTTGCTTTCATAGAAGCAATTGCCGATTCTACACCAAAAAGTTTTTCGAGCATAACAGGTGTGCCTACTGCAAAAACTACAAAAGCAATTTTAATTCCTATACCTAATAAACCCCAAACTATTGCTCGTGGAATTAATCCAAAACCATCGAAATTATATATTCCTTTTGATATTCGTAAACCTAAGCTTTCGCCTAATGTTGCCAAAATAGCAAACTTAATAAAACTACTTATATACCAATAGCTTGGATTAAAAATTGTTTTATGATAAGTTTCTAAAAAAGAAAATGGTAAAAAACTTAACACTATAACAAGTGTTAAGAGTATAAAAGTTATATCTGATTTTTTCATTT
>CAZRWZ010000143.1:0-7572 GCA_964603745.1 uncultured Bacteroidaceae bacterium
AGAAATAAAACTATAATTTTAACATTTGTAAATGCAAACTTATAATCAAATACTATTAAAAATTTGTACTTGCAATAGTATGTTTTGTTTTAAAATGGCTCAAAAACAGTCTTTTGTGCGTTTACCAGCAGAGCCTACTTATAATATCTATTGTTCTATAGAAATGATGTAATGGAATTTCTTTATCAGAAAAACCAATATATTCTTTTTGATTAAAATGACTTTGTAGTTTTGAATTTGGCTCGTTAATACGTTCTGCAATCATTAATTGTAATACTTCTTGCCAATTAAATTTAATTTTACTTCTATTGTTTATTATTTTTTCTAGTTCTGCTATATTATATGATGCCCACAAATGTTTTACTATTATAGCATAACCATAATTATATCTTCCTAATTCGTGGAATGAAAACCTGTAAACCCCTAAATTCAATAAGTAATTTGTCAAATTTACCCAAAAATGAAATTAAAGTGTCAAACTCAAGAAGTTGGGCTAAAAATAGCAACCATTTTTGGCATCATTACCAAAAATTAATTTTTCAACAATATTTTAATTCACATTTTAATTTGTTATTTTATTTATTGTAAGAACAACGGTCTTGCCTATTTTATAATAAGCTTTTCTTGATAGATTTTATTATTAGAAATAAAATTAAGAATATAAATACCACGTGATAATTCGCTACAATTTATAATGTTTTTATAATCTATTATTTTAGTTGTAATTATCATTTCTTTTCCACTTATATCTGTAATTCTGATATTTTCAATTTTATCACCTTCAATAGTTACAATATCAATAGCTGGATTTGGATAAATTTTAATATTCTTATCATTATAATTAAAAATAACTCGAACATTAGAATAAGTACTATTGCCATTAAAATCTACTTGATGTAAACGGTAATAACTAATTCCATATAATGGATTTTTATCGATTGTTGAATAATTTTGATATTGATTTGAATTTCCTGAACCATTAATTTTTGCAATTTTCTTAAATTCTACACCATCAGATGAACGTTCAACATTAAAATAATCATTATTGATTTCAGATTCTGTAGTCCAATTTATATTTGTTTGAGAATTTATTAAGTTTGCATTAAATTCTAAAAGTGTTATTGGTAACTGATTATCTTTAGTGGTTGTGCCAAAAGTAATAGGACTATATGAAGTAAAAGCAACAGTACTTGCAATTATACCAGAAGCTGTACTACCAGTACTTGAACCTCCCATATTATCCCATTTATTTGTTCCTGTATTCCAATGTGCTACTCGCAAATCTGTTAAATCTTGTATGTCGCTACGAACGCCATCGTGCCAATATAATGTAACTGAGGGAGTGGAACTGCCTACAGTTTGGCTTATTTCCCAATATTCAATGCTTGTAACATGATGTAGGTTATTCATATGTGCTAAATCCCAAAAATAATTTCCCGGATTAGTATAAAAATATTCGGCAGTAAATTCGTCGTTTACATTTGAAGGTGCTGAAATTCCTATCTCAGCGATATGTCCAGATTTTCCTAAAGGAAATATAAATGCAGTATTTCCAACTTTTTTTGCGGGGCCGTTTATAAAGCTATTATCACTTGAGTTTGTATGTTCTGCTCCTGCATTAAAAACAAATAGATTTGCCGATGTTGAATTAACTATTCCATTAGTAAAATCGGCTTTATTTGTAACTGTTAATTCATCTTGCAATGTAATGCCAGTTCCATCTGTATTGTTAAAAATGATGTTGTTAAAACTACTCGAATTACTTGTAATTTCTTGCTCTGATGAATCTGTAAAAGCTACATCAGCAGAACGTGCCATAAATGTTCCTTGATTTATCCAATTTCCTTTTATTTCAATACCGTAATCGTTAGAGTTATCTGCATCAAAAGTATTATTTGCTTCTATTGTTAAATTTCCTCGTACTAAAGTATTTGCATTAAGTGTTTTTGTAACAGCACCCGCAACTGAATCTCGAATTATTAAATTATAATAACCATCTTTGGGACTTGTAGCATTTATTCCTTTTACAGTTTGGGCAACTCCTGCATTATACACAACTGTACTTCCATCGTTTAAATCAAAATCTGAAAATCCTACTGGGAAAGTTGTGGCATGAGTCTTGTTACCGAGTGTTAAAATTGCGTGGTTATCAATTCTAATATCTTGACCTGCGACACCAGTTATTTGAAATCCATCATCATAAAAATTATTGTAATCATCAATGTGTAATAAGGTTTTTATTTTAACGGCTTCAGTAAGAGTTTTTATCTTTAAAGGGGGTTGTGTGGCTGAAATGTATAATCTTCCATAGTCGGGAACACCAGATATTTCTTGTGCAAGCCTCGAACCATAATAAACTCTACTATTATTATGTAAAGATATATGAGCAGCAGTATAATTAGTGGGGAATTTAGATACTCTTGTCCCTATATTATATGATACCATAAGCCTTGTATATGCTGCCATTTTTAGTTGACCTGATGAGGTTCCATGTATTTGATATGCACGATCTTCAAGCTTGCCTTTGATCATTTTAAGATTATTGTCAATATATATTTCGTTTGCTAATCTAACTGTATTGTATGCATTTCCTCCATTTACCTGACGCTTTATTGTTATATTATAAAAATGGTCGTTACCCGGGTTTGTAATTAATTGATATGATGAATTTGCATTTCGTCCATCGAATTCTACTGTTCCTGTTCCACAAGTAAAAGTAGCACCTGAATAAACATTCCAATCATCAGTTAATGATATACTGTTTGAGCCAACTGTTACCGTTCCTTCTTCAATAGTAAAATCACCTCTGCTATTACCTTCAATATTCATATTATCGGCAATTGTCCATGTTTTTCCAGAATAATTGAATACAACAGCACCATAAAATCTTGCACCATTTGATGTTATTGTGCACCCAGTTGTATTATGTGATGAGAAATATGTTGTGCCTTCAAAATTATTTGTCATATTAGAACCGTCAAAAGTAAGATTGCCAAAAATCGTTAAACTTCTATTTGTTGTGGTTTTTGTATTATCAAAAGTTACTCCACTTGCAACATTTGTCCAAGTCATATTATGGCAAGCAATATTTTGTAAATCAATATCAACATCAGTATTTGTAGCATCAGTAAACGAGTTGTTATCAAATACTACATCATCTTGTAGTCCAGGCACACATGAATTTCCTGTACCTGTATTTCCAGATGTCTGCGACCAATTAGATGGGTTTGTCCAATACTCATTATCTCCAAAAGTTTTTGGATTTCCTGTTGTGCCACCAACCCAATAGAAAGTTGTACTCGAACTTGCCGATGAAAATGTTATTCCAGTATTGTTATCCATATCTACACCGCCATTATTGGTTAAGTTTGTAGATGTTATATTTAAATCGGAACAAACTACATAATCTATTGTTTGAGCTGATGATAAAGAAATATTTGCAGTCCCTGTATTATCAACACATTTAAACCATATCCATTTAGAACAATCTTCGCTTGCAGTAATTGTACCTGTTATTGTTGTTGCTCCACCCGAATTGTTAAATGTAATCGTATTATGGCTTCCGCAAGACAAATCGCCTATTGTTATTATCGACGAACCGCTATTCATCTCACATTTTGCATTGTCTGACATGTCAATTTTGTGGAATTTAAAAACCATATCATCACCGTCTCCTGCATATAATGCACTTCCATCACCAATGTAAATATCATCTTCGAAATTCACTACATCGTGCGAATTATTCGCATTAATTATTATTGAAAATTTTACATCATCATCAATATCAAGTATTCCTTTAAAATTATTAGTGTCATTTTCTAAATTAAAAATAGCATCACCGTTAATTGTTACATCATCTTCAAACCATACATCATCTCTAAAACGTAAACCTGTAGGATTTGAGCTTGCAACAGTAAAAGTTCCGTCTATTTTTACATTGTCATGATAATCGCAATCAACGTCAGTTCCATAATCAACATCTCCTTGAATTTCCCAATAGTGACCATAAATATCACCAATACCATCATCACCAATAGTAAAGTCACCTGTTATTAAGTTACCTGTTCCGTATGCAGAACCATGAGGTCCATAAATTCTATAATTAATATCGTCTCCAATAGTTATGTCGTTTATTGTCTTTATGTTACATGCCGTTTGAGACCCAATGCTAAACTCTAAACATTGTGTTGCTGTAATATCTCTAAATGTAATTCTATCGGTTGTGTTTTCGGTTGTTCCTGTATAAAAATATAATCTTTTCTTATTGTTAATATTTATTATTAAATCAGGAATTGTTTTTGATGCTGTACCAGTTCGTGCATAAACATTATTATTTGTATTACAATTAAAAGTAATACTAGATGCTGCATTTGATGATATAATTAAATTTGATGTGTTTCCACGTAAATCTAATGCTGGATTTGCTTCACTTCCATAACCTGTTATAGTTACATCAGAATTTCCAAAATTTAAGCTACGAGTATTATCACCTGATATATTTGCATTTAAGTCGTTACACAAAATATCGTGTCCGTTAAAATTTAATGTTCCATCTTGTAATTGAATTTGATCGCTAACATTAAAATCATCTTGAATTCGCCATGTTCCTGTTCCGTTAAATAAAACATCTTCGTTGAAAGTTTGTCCTGCTGAAGTAATATTGTGAGTATTACTTCCATTAAAAGTAAAATCGCCAGCAAAACTAAGTGTCATTCCTGCAATAAATTTTAATGAACCCGAAACTGTTAAAGTACGGTTTGATGCTCCTGCTAAAGTAGGGTTATTTGATGCTCCTGAAAAATCGATATTTCTACAACTTGCATTAATATTTATTGTAACTGTTTGGTCTCCTGTTGAGAATGAATTAGCGTCAAAATACACATCATCACTTGATGTTGGCACACTTGCACCACCAGTTCCATTACTTGATGTTGCCCAATGCGAAGTGCTATTCCAATTGCCTGTTCCTCCTACCCAATATCGATTGGCCGGAAATATTGTTAAAGGTAAAAGTATTAATATTAAGCTTAAAATTCTCATTGCAAGTTGTTATTTACAAACGCAAAATACAAAAAACTTTTAAATAAAAAAAATATGCCAAATTTTAAGACAGGGCAACCCAATTTTTTATAGAGAATATTAACCAACAACAAGCTATCAATTTAAATTAATCTTTATATTTTTAATAAATTGACGATATAAAATATTAAAAAGGAAAGCCATTATTTGAAAAGCAAGAAAAATATCATTTTGTCTTAATTTTTTGTTTTGGTTTAAGCCAATATTAAATGCCACTCTAGCATGAAAACAATGTATATTTATGCCCTGACAATTTTAAACGCCCCTGTTTTACTAAGTTTTATAATTTTTGAAGCTTTAGATTTACTAATATCATTTTGGCGATATTTAACAACGTAATCAACATTCGAAATTATTTCTTTTGAAATTTCATCGAATATTGCAGGAGCAGGTTTTTCACTAATATTTGCTGATGTTGATACTATTGGCATTTTAAATTGTTGCACAAGTTTTTGAGAAAACTCTTCGTTTGTAACTCTAAAACCAACCGAACCATCTTGTGCAATAAGGTTTTGTGCAAGATTTTTTACATCATCAAGAATTACGGTAAGTGGCTCGGTAGCTAAATCGAATAAATCGTAAGCAGTTTCGCTAAGTTCATCAACATAAAACTGAATCATCTCTGGGCGGCTAACTAAAACGAGCATACTTTTACTGTCGGAGCGTTGTTTTATTTTGTAAATTCGTGCAACAGCTTCTTTGTTAGAAGCATCGCAACCAATACCCCAAATTGTATCGGTAGGATAAAGGATTATTCCTCCTTCACGTAAAATTTTTATGGCTTTTTTTATGTCTTCGTGCATTTATTTTGTTTTATCTATTTTTGTAATAGAAAAGCCTGTAAATCCAAAAATTATTGAAATAATAGGACTAATATAATTAAAGAAAGCAAAAGGTAAATAAGCCGTAGTTGCAACGCCGAGTGTTCCCGACATATAAGCTCCACAAGTATTCCATGGAATTAATGCAGATGTTAATGTTCCCGAATCTTCTAATGCACGAGAAAGGTTTTCTGCTGCTAAATTACGTTTTTCGTATTCTAAACGGAACATTCTGCCCGGTAGAACAATTGCCATATATTGGTCTGACGCAACTATGTTTGTTGCAATTCCTGTAAAAATTGTTGTAGCAATAAGAGAACCTGTCCCTCTTACAATTTTTAATAAAGCAAGTAATAATCTGTTAAGCAAACCTGTTTCTTCCATTACTCCACCAAACATTAATGCCGAAAGGATTAACCAAATAACCTCAAGCATAGAGTTCATACCGCCCCTGTTTACCAGCTCATCAATAGTAGCCGAACCTGTGGAGGTTTCAAACCCTGTGTACATAGCTTTCCAAACACCTGCTAACATTTGTATCGGTGTAGATAATTCGGGTTTATTAATAAATTGGGCAACTTGTTCTTGTTGAAAAATAACAGCAAAAATACCACCAACAAAAGCCCCTGCAAGAATTGTAGGAAAAGGTCTTGCTTTCATCACAGCTAAAACAATTACAACTAAAATAGGTACTAATAGCCACATATTTGTAGTAAAATTTTGTTCTATTGCAATTAATGTTTGATTTTTTATATCAATATCGCCTGATACTGTAGAATTTAATCCTAAAAATGTAAAAATTATAAGTGTTATAATAATTGATGGTATTGTAGTCCAAATCATATGTTTTATATGTGTGTAAAGATTAGATCCTGCAACAGCTGGAGCAAGGTTTGTAGTGTCAGATAATGGCGATAATTTATCGCCAAAATAAGCACCCGAAACTATTGCGCCGGCTGTCATTGGCATAGACATTCCCATTCCGTGAGCAATTCCTATTAAACCAACTCCAATTGTGCCTACGGTTGTCCACGAGCTACCAATACTTGCCGAAATAATTGCTGTTACAATAACTACTGTTGGAAAAAATATATCAGGATTTAATATTTTTAGCCCGTAATAAATCATTGTTGTAACTGTGCCAGACATTACCCAAGTTCCAATTAATGCACCAACTGCTAACAGAATAAAAATTGCAGGTAATGCTTGATTTATACTTTTTGCAACTCCATTGCCCATTTCGTCCCAAGTATATTTATTTTTAAGCCCAATAAATGCGGCTATTAAACTACTAAATGTTAGTGCTATTTGGTTTGGTCCCCACGATGCCTCATCACCAAAAATATATACTGCTAATGATAGCATTCCAATTAAAAACCCCATAGGAATTAAAGCATCAATAATACTTGGTTTTCTTTTTTCTATTTTTCTATTGTCTTCCATAATAGATATTTTTTTACAATTATAAAGATATTTTTTTTATAAAAAAATTGTTTTTTATAATATCCTAAAATACGTAGGGTCTGCTGAAAAGCTCATAGCAAGCATAAAACTATGATTTTAACATTTGTAAATGCAAACTTATAAGCACATATGTTTTAAAAAGTTTGCACTTATAATAGCGTGTTTTAGCTTAAGTGGTTTTACAATAACCTGTTATGCATTTCTCAGC
>CAZRWZ010000144.1:0-7551 GCA_964603745.1 uncultured Bacteroidaceae bacterium
TTTACAAAACGGTGTATATTTTATACAAGTTGGTAATTTAACTACGAAATTTGTTGTAAACAACACTTGTCAATAAATTTAAGAGCTTGATTCGGAAAGTTTGAGTTGCAGTGCTATAATATGTTTTATAACACATAAATTTTATTTACAATCACAAAATAAAAAATAAAATACTACGTTCAGAATGTATTATTAACCAAAATTATGTTTGCTAATGAATAATAATTCTACTCTTTTTTATGAATATACATTAACCAAAAACTCTAAAACAAACGATATAATTGATTTGTCGTTTGATTTTGAAGAATACACTGATGTGTTTGAAAGGCTTAATGGCTTTTGCCCAATTGTTTCAGATAAAATAATAAACATACTATTAGAATATGCCGAAGAATAATTTTTTATTCTTTCAACAATTCAATAGTTAAGTCTTTTTTATATTGAACGATAAATAATCCGTTATTTATAAAATGTGTATTTATTTTTTCAAAAGAATAATTTTGAGAAAGACCGATTTCTTTATATCTATCTAAACAATTTGACATATTGTCTGTTAAACAAGTAAAAGCATTGGTGTAATACTTAAATGTATCAAACCCAACAAATGAGTATATAGAAGGAGCTCCTCCATATTCATTCATAAATTCTTTTTGAAACTTTAAAACTTTCTTATCCTTGTAATTTACATATCGGTTTTTAAAAACTGTTAAATATAACGAATGATAATATTTAGTTTCAATATTATATTTTAACCACTCTTCCATACCAATTAAAATAACACTATCTTCGGCAGCAGCAACATGTAAATTTGTAATTACATTTGTTACAAACCCCTGTTCTAACGATGGAATAACAACAATATTTGTTCTGTTTTTAGCAATAGCTGCTTTAATCGCTTTTCTTTTCCCATCATTAAAATTAATTGTTTTAATGGTAATTGTATCGGTTAAACTATCAACAGAACTTAATAAAATATCCTTGTATTTTTCAACTGTTTTTACTTCATCTGGTTTTCCATTATGTATAATAATATAATTAACATTATGATATTTAATAAGATGTTTTATAATTTCGGTATGTAAAACTTCTTTAGAAAATTTATTTTGCATTATAACAGTATTTCCCGAATTGCTTAACGAAACATCAATTAATGGATTTATCAAAGGTATTTTAGATGGCATATATTTAGCTACCGTATCAAATACATTTTGATAAATTGGACCAATAACAAAATCTAATTGTTTAATTTCAGGTTTTAAAATAATAGATTTTGCCGTATAAGCACTTTTTTTTGTATCATATACGTATAAATCAAAGGAATATCCATCTTTTTTAAATTGTTTTAAACTAAGTAATAAACCCTGATAAAACTCAAAAAATGGTTTTGTATTTGCTCTTATTAGTGTTGGTGATGTTTCTTGTTTGGTAATTTCAAGATTAAGTGTTTTAATATCTAATTCAAAAGGCAATAACAAACCAATTTTTATAACCCTTTGATTATCATAAACTGGAGACAACACACAATTAGAACTGTCAGAAACTAAAGTGTCAATAGCACTATTATTTCCCTCCCAAGAAAGTTCTTCTTCAATTTTTTCTTCTTTAACAGGAATGTTAATTATTTCGCCTTTCTTTAATCCATTAGCTTTAACAAGCGGATTAGCACGCATTATATCTTCCGATGTAATATTATACATTTTTGAAATAGAATACAAAGTTTCTTTCTTTCTAACTTTATGTTTGATATACCTAATAGAATCTGATTTTACACTCTTTTTTTTAATGGTTTCACTACTATCAACAACAGGTATTACTGTCTCGTTTTTTGTAATATTAGTGTTATTTGGTGTTGATGTTTGTTTTATTGTTGGTGTGGGTTTTGGTGTGGGTTTTGGTGTTTGTTTTGGTGTTGATATTTGTTCTTTTATTTTTAGTTCTTGACCAACTTTTAATCCATTTTTAGCTTCCGGATTTAGAATAAATAATTCATCAACACTAATGCCATACTTGTGTGCAATAAAATATGCTGTTTGCTTTGATTCAACAATATGATATAAATAATCTTTTGATTTAGGAGTATTAATTTTTACCGGAATTTTTAATTCTTGACCAATTTTTAAGCCATCGAAAAGTGTTGGATTATTTGATGCTAACTCCTTTTCCGAAATCTTATATAATTTGCATATAGAATAAACAGTTTGTTTTTTCTGAACTACGTGAATATAATATTTATTACCGGCAATTGTTTCTATTTTTTCTGATTTGGTTAAATTATCAGTTTGAGAAAAAGTTAAATTTGCAGTAAAAATTATAAAAATTAATATTATTATCTTAAATGCTTTCATCAAAAGGTTAGATTTTAAGGTTTATATTATAAATATTCTACAAATTTAACAAAGATACGCATCATTACAAATTATGATTTGTATTTACAAATATCACAACATAAACCAGCCCACACAAACATCTATATTGCCTTATTACTTAAGTATATAAGTGTGTTATTAATAAATAATAATAAAATTGAAATAATATCAATAATTACACGTTTATACATTGTAATTAAATGTAAAAATGAATAAAAAAACATTTTTTTCATAATAAATTTTCTAACTTTGCGTAATATCCTTATATTTATGCGTTGAAAAATTAAGTAAATTATTTCTGTAAACTAATTATTGAAAAATGAAAAATAATACAAAGATTTTAAAAATATTTTTATTTGTTGTTACTATTGTAGCAATAAGTTTTACTTCATGTAAAAAAGACGAACTAGAAGACACTAACTACCCAAACCCTACACCACCGGTAAGTGATTTAGGTGAATTAACATGTTTTATTTCTGAAGGAGCATGGGCAGCAAAAACTTACACTGCAAGTTATTTGAACGATATGGTAGTAATTAAAGCAGTTAGTGCCGACAATGACACTATAATATTTAATCTTAAATTTAAAGATGGACAAATTTATTATCCATTTGGAAATGCTTATCCTGATTTTGCGATTTTAAAAAAGCATACTGATATAAGTGCTTTTTATTCTACAAAATTAGCAAATATCAACGATGCTGTTATCGGGCATATTAATATTTCGGTTGATACTACAAATAATATTTTATCAGGTTCTTTTGCATTTAAAGCATATAAAAATACTGATAATAGTCTTGAAACAATTACCGAAGGTAAATTTAAAAACTTAAAATATACAGACCCTGAGCCTATTCAAAACACAATGTCTGCAATTGTTGAAGGTAATTCAATAAATGCATTTCCATATGTTATGGCAACAAAAAATTTAAATAATATGTTTGATATTAGAGGATATGCCGATAACATAACTTTAAGATTAGAATTTGCAGAAACAGGATTATCTGCTGGCGATAGTTTAAGTTTATCAGACCTAGGGTATAATGCATATTACAATAAAGGTAACGGGTTTACTATTAGTGATAATGGATATATTAAAATATCACAATATAATGCTTCTACTAATATATTAAAAGGTGATTTTGAATTTAATGTTGGTACAGATTCTATAAAATCAGGGCATTTTAATGTGGTTTATTTAAACCAATAGGATTAAAAAATAAAATAATTGAGCCGTCAATTTTTGGCGGCTTTTTTTGTATGAAAAAAGTTGATTTAAATAAAAAAAGTTGGCAATGGATAACATTAGTTATCTTATCAATTATTTGGGGAACATCTTTTATTTTAATGAAAATAGGATTAAAAGCATATACTCCACTTCAAATTGCAAGTTTACGAATGTTTCTTGCCTTTATGTTTTTTATTCCCTTTGCATCTAAAGCAATAAAAAAACTAAAAAAGAAACACATACCCTATATGCTATTTATTTCTATTATTGGAAATGGTGCAACAGCATTTATGTTTGCTCTTGCACAAACAAGCATTAAAAGTTCAATGGCAGGAATGCTTAATGCCACCACTCCTTTGTTTACTTTTATAATAGGAATGATTTTTTACTCGCTTAAAACAAAAATATATAAAATACTTGGACTGTTTATCGGTTTAATAGGCACTTTTGCCTTGCTCTATTTTGATAGCGATATAAGCTTATCATCTAATTTATTGTTTCCATTATTAGCAATAATTGCAACTGTTTTTTATAGCATAAATGTAAATATGGTTAAATTTAACCTTAAAGATTTAGATGGGTTAACAATTTCGATATTAACTTTTATTTTTGTTGGTCCACTTAGTTTAATAGTTTTCTGTTTTACAGATTTTACTATGCCATTAGAATCAAGTAATTTCTATCTTAGTACGTTAAGTATATTTCTATTAGCAATATTTAGTTCAGGAATTGCACTTGTTTTGTTTAATATTTTGATAAAATATACTTCTACAATTTTTGCATCAACCGTAACATATTTAATTCCTGTAGTTGCAATTCTATGGGGGCTTTTTGATGGAGAAAAAATACTGATACTTCAGATATTATCAGTTGTAGTTATTATTGCAGGTATATATCTTGTAAATGCTAGTGATGATTAGCTTTTGTCCAATGTTATTAAGTTTAAAGTAAAAAATCTATCTGTGGCAACGGCAAAGCCATCAATAAAGTTAATCCCTCCTAGAACTTTTCGGCAGACCCTATTTATGAATTTAAAAAATCATTTCATAAGGTCGGCGAATTGCTTCGGCAAGTTCTGTTAAGCCTATATGTCGGCTTTTTCGTATAGTTTCTTTGCCATCAAAATATACAATAATTGTTGGTATTGTAAACACTTGAGTTTGTGCCGATATTTCAGGTGTTTCCGACATATCTACATAATAAAAAGGAATTTCTGAATATTTTTCTTCTAACATTTTTATTATTTGCGGTTTAAGAACTTTGCAAACATTGCAAGTTTCGTTAGAAAAATACATTAAAACGCCTATATTATCTTTTAAAATTTTATTAAACTCGTCTAAATTTTCTATTGTTTTATACATAAAATATAAATTTAAAATTGATTAGTAGCCAACATAACCAAAGTGCAGTTTTCCACAACTTCTATATTTTTTTCTTCTAAAATTTTTGCAAATTCACCGTTTTCGCTTCCCGGATTAAAAATAACCCTTTTCGGATTTAAACCCAAAATATAATTGTACCAATCTGTTTGAATTTTTTTGCCTATATACATTGTAACCGTGTGTATGTCGGAAAGAATAGGTCTTTCTGTAATTATTTTTTCTCCTACAATTTCGCCATCTCTTATTCCTAAAGGAACAACCTTATAGTTGTTATTTTTTAATCTTTCTGTTGCCAAATACGAATATCTATTTTTATTTGGCGATGCTCCTATTATTACTGTTTTTTTCATATATTTTCACTTTTGTATCAATCAACTATCTCTCCTATTAAGGTTGCCGACGTATTTCGTAAAATTTTAACATTTACAAAATCTCCTTTTTTATTATTTTCTTTTGGGAAAACAACGGTTTTATTTTGCGATGTTCTACCAACCAATTCTGCTTCAGATTTTTTTGATACCCCCTCAATTAAAACTTCGTAAATATTTCCTACATCTTTAGCTTTAGATTTTTCTGATAGTTTTTGTTGCAAAGCAATAATTTCGTTTAATCTGCGAGTTTTTATATCTTCTGGTACATCATCGTTTAAACGACGTTGTGCAAAGGTATTCGGACGTTCAGAATATTTAAACATATAAGCAAAATCGTATTCTACTTGTTGCATTACTTTTAAAGTTTCACTGTGGTCTTCTTCTGTTTCGGTGCAAAAACCAACAATTATATCGGTAGAAATAGAACATTCCGGTATAATTCTTTTTATTGCTTCAATTCTGTTAAGATACCACTTTTGAGAATAACCACGTTTCATTAAATCTAAAATTTGTGTGCTACCCGATTGCACAGGCAAATGAATATGCTTGCATATATTATTATGTTTTGCCATTGTTTGCAAAACCTCATCATTCATATCTTGTGGGTATGATGTAGAAAAACGTACTCTTAATTTGCTGTCAACTTTTGCTGTTAAATCTAACAAATTGGCAAAGTTCATTTTTGTGCCATCTTGGTTTTTCCAAGAGTATTTATCTACATTCTGACCTAAAAGAGTTACCTCTTTAAAGCCGTCATTAACAAGCTCTTGCACTTCTTTTAAAATAGATTTTGGGTCACGACTACGTTCACGCCCACGAGTAAAAGGCACAACGCAATACGTACACATATTATCGCAACCACGCATAATTGAAACAAAAGCAGAAACGCCATTAGAGGCGTACCTAATAGGCGAAATATCGGCATAAGTTTCTTCACGAGAAAGCAAAACATTTACTGCTTTTTGCCCTGACTCTGCTTCGGCAATTAGCTCGGGTAAGTTTCTGTATGCGTCTGGTCCTATAACTAAATCAACAAGTTTTTCTTCTTCTAAAAGTTTTTCTTTTAAACGCTCTGCCATGCAGCCAATTACACCAATAATTAAATCGGGCTTTCGCTTTTTTTCTTGACGAAAAACCGATAATCTGCCACGTATTCTTGTTTCGGCATTTTCTCTAATAGAACAAGTGTTTACAAAAATTAAGTCGGCTTCTTTTATATCGTCGGTAGTTTGATAATTATTATCCGAAAGAATAGAGACAACTATCTCACTATCACTAACATTCATTTGGCAACCATAAGTCTCTATATAAAGTTTTTTACTTGCCAACGGATTATCTATTTTTATATCGCTTTTGCTCGATATTTTTTTTGTTGATATAAAGTCCATTATTACTCTTAAATTTGAACTTGCAAAGTTAAGCATTTATAATTAAATAATGCTTTTTAGCTTATTGAGTTTTTTATAATTTAACACCCATATTACGAAAAAGATTATACACCTTACAAGCAACACAATATTTAAAAAATGCTTCGGCACCAACAGCTATAAAAGAAATGATTCCAATAATTTGATATGCAAAAGTAAAATCGAAAATGTATAACAGACTTAAAATTGATGTTAGTGTTAAACCAATTTTAGCGGCAAATCTTTTGGGTCCGGCATTTACAAAATGGGGTTCTTCGTGCATTTTATTTAATGTCCATTTTATTCCATAACAAATAGGACTATTCTTTACCCCAAAAAATACTCTTATTGCAAAGTCTGCCGTAATAGGTATAATTATCCATTTTATTGACAAAAAAACAAAAAATACTAAACCTGTAAAAACAATAAACGCATTAAAACGGGTTAAATTTTCATCAACTCTTTCGTAAACTATCGGACAAGAATTTTCCATAACATATATTTTGTTACAAAAATACAAATAATTAAGTAATAAAACACCTTAATATCCTAATATATGTTAATTAACTGTTATTCTGTGTGTTGTTGGCTTGATTTATCTTCTTATTTTAGCTATATATTTTTATAATGAAAAAATATCTCAACTTTTACATCGCCATTTGATACTGTGTAGAGCAAAAACTCGCTAAATTCGTCTTGTAAACTTAATTCTTTCATTTCTTTTTTTGTCTAAGGTCTAATATCTAAATAAGCTTGACCGATTTTATAATAATTTAATTAATTACCATCGGGTAATTA
>CAZRWZ010000145.1:0-7440 GCA_964603745.1 uncultured Bacteroidaceae bacterium
CCCAATAATTTAAAATTTATTTCTTCCTTTTCTATGTCTTCTACCTTGCCCGTTTTCTACACAACATCTGCCATGTCCAAAATTTCCTGCTGTGTTTATTAAGTTTGTTGAATTACAATCAGGGCATTTATCAATATGCTCATCAATATTTATATTGAACATATACCCACAATCAAAGCATTTTATTATATTTTTGGTAAAATGTATATTGCCACCCTCTATTGTAAGCATTTTTCCTTTAATAATAAATTCGGCTATTTTTTTTCGGGCAGTTTCTATTAAACGAGAAAAAGTAGAACGAGAAATGTTCATTTCTTCTGACGCTTCAAGATGCGACATACCAAGACTGTCAGCTAAACGAACAGCCTCGTATTCGTCTAACGAAATGTATATTTTAGTTAAATCCTTTCCTGTTATTCCAACGGGTTTAAACTCGTTGAAAAGAGGAGGTGTTTTAACTATTCTATTGTTTCTTGGTCGTGCCATAAAATTACATCTTTTATAAAATTCTTTTGCAAAGATAATGCACATATGTTCATAATGCAAATTTTTCTAGTAATTTTTAATATTTTTTTTTATTTTTACTAAAAAAACAAATTTATGGATACTTATAAAAACATATTCGACTTAAACAAAGAGTGGGTTGCAGAAAAAACAAGAAACAATCCTGATTTTTTCAAAAAAATATACAAAGGACAAAATCCTGAATATTTATATATCGGTTGTTCTGACAGCAGAGTTCCTGCAAATGAGATAACGGGTTTAGATATTGGAAATTTATTTGTTCATCGCAATATTGCAAATCAAATACCACCTAATGATTTAAACTCACATTCTATTTTGCAATATGCAATTGATGTTTTAAAAGTTAAACATATTTTAGTCTGCGGACACTATGGTTGCGGTGGTATTCACGAAGCTATGCAACCTCTTTCTTCAGGTGAGCTCGATAACTGGTTAAGAAATATTAAAGATGTATATAAAATGCATTTTGATGAACTTGAAGCTATTGATAATGAATTTGTAAGATACGACAGACTGGTAGAACTAAATGTTCTTGAACAATGTAATAATATAATGAAAACCAGTTATTTGCAACGTAGTTACATAAAACACAAGCAACCACTTGTTCACGCATGTGTTTGGGATATGCGTACAGGTCTTTTAAAGGATTTAGAATTTAATTTTATTGCTAAACTAAGAGAAATTCAGAAAGTTTATGATATAAAAGGTGAATAAAAAAGAAAAAAATCCGAAAAGCTATGTGGTTTGAGTGTATATTAATTTTTATATTTTTATTCCTATTCCAATATTAAAATTGTAATTATACCATTCTTTTGGAATATTAAAATTTGATGATTGATTATTTATCACATTTTTTAGTCCGTAATTAAACCTTGTTAGAATAACAGCTTTAATTTTTTCAGATATAGGTAATTCATAATCAAGTTGTAATGATATGCCATAATCATATTTTTCATAGTTATTTTTAATGTTATTTGAGTAATCATTTTCAGGTTGAAGCAAAGGGTCATTAGGATCTACCACAATTATTTTAGTTGTATCAAGATAGATTGTTCCTTTTTCATTTGCACTTGTTAATATTCTTAGATAAGGTCCAAAAGAAATTGAGATAGGGATTTTCTCAATTATTTTGTATTTTACAAATAAAGGAAAATGAAAGTTCGAGCTTGTAATTGTTCCTTTATTATACTGTATATTTAACTCACTATTAATTTTAAAAGATGTGTTTGAATAATTAACTCCAGTTAAAAATGATATTTTAGAATTTAAAACATAAGATGTTATGAATTCAGCAAAATAACCAAATCCTGATGAATAATTAATTTTCTCTGTACTAATAATTTTTCCATTATATTCATAATTATTTTCAGAATATTTTTTAAAAGGTACTGTTATTGTTGTTCCTAAATCCAATTGAAAATCCCATTTTTTATTTTCTTGTCCTTTAACAGATGAAACAATTAAAAAAAACAGAAATAGTATCGATATATTTTTCATTTTTTTATTTGTTATTGCACAACAAGCTAGTACACATCAAAAGAATTAAATGTTCCAATTAAGATTAAACACCAATTATGACACAAAAAATGATAAATAATAAAATAAACTTATCAACTTTTTTTATCATAATTGGTGTAGAAAACCCGAAAACTATTTAATTTAAGTTTTTTATTTTAAAAACCAATTCGGGTCAATAAATCTACTAATTTTTCCACCATAAGTTTCTACATTCTTTTCATTATCAATCTTAAAAGTGATTTTTTCACCATATTTTCTCGAAATAACAATAAACTCTTCGTTTAAATCTTCATTCAGTCTAATAAATTTAGCAAGAGTATCTTTATCCGGAACATTAAGGCTCTCATGGCAAACAGGACAAAAGATATCAACAACATCTCCTTCTTTTACCTTTAGAGTTGCACTATGAATACTCGTATAATTACCTAATTCTTCGTGTAAAAAGATTAAACCTTTTTCATTTTTTGTTTTTGCTGATAAAACGATGTTGTTTTGTGCGTTTATCGCTGCTCTACAATGTTGACATAAATACGTAACGGCCATTTTATTTTATTTAAATGTTAATAATAATTTTTTTCTAAAATTAATTAAACTTTTATTAAAATCCAAGTTAAGAATATATTATTTTGTTAAGCCAAGATAGGTAAAATTTTTAATCAATTTTTTTAACATCAATTTTATTGATACCTGAAATTGTATCATCTTCGCCATTGTCAGCCAATTTTTGTAATTCATTAACAAAACGAGATATATCCTCTTGATTAAAACCTTTTTCTTCGGCAGCTTCTTCTAATGTTCCCCAAATTGGTTCGCCACAAACAATACAACGTATTCCTTCAGTCATTAAATATTTTACCGATGAAGGCACCTCTTCTATTAACTCTTCTATTGATATATTTTTTGTAATTTTCATAATTAATTAATTAAAATTATTTTGCAAAGATATTAATTTCCTTAAACTCTCAAATAAATTTATTTGAGTATATTACTAAATTTAAGCTATCTTTGTAAGTTTAAGCATTGTGTTTTGAAGCGAAAACGGTTTGTAAAAATATTATTGTATCTTCTGTTAGCATTTTTTATTATTAGTGCTACAAGCATTATACTTTTATTAAAATCATCTCACTTTCAATCTTGGATAACACAAAAAATTGCAAATGCAATTGTAGGAGATTCTAATGTAAAAATACAAATAGAAAGTGTTGATATAGAGTTTTTTAACAAACTAGTGTTAAATAATATATATATTGAAGATGCAAATTCTGATACACTTTTTTATATAAACAAACTAAAAGCAGGTATAAAAGAATGGGATAGCGATAAGCAAGAACTATTTCTAAATTCTATTGAAATAAACAAATCTTTTACTAATTTATTGGTAGATTCTAATGATTTTTTAAACATACATAATCTCACAGCACTTTTTTCTTCCGATAGTACAAATAAAGATTCTTCGGTTTGGAAAATTTACAGCAAAAATATAAATATCACAAATTCAAGATTTGTTTACAATTCATTTTTTAAAGAAAAAAAAACTTACGGAATGAATTACTGGGATTTAGATATAAAAAATATAAACCTAAGTATTTCTGATATTAAAATAATTAACGATAGCATGTTGTTTAATATCGACAGCCTATCGTGTACCGAAAAATGTGGTTTTGAATTAGATAATTTTGCAGGAAATATAAATGTTTGCCCAACTGCTGTTGATGTTAAAAACCTTAAAATTTTAACACCAAAATCTAATATATCGGCAAAAGTATATTCTATGAAATATAATTACTACAAGGCATTTTTAAATTATATTTCTGATGTTAAAATGCTTGCTGACTTTAACTATTCGCAAATAAATTCTGATGATATTGCTTACTTTGCCTATCAACTAAAAAATGCAAAAATTAAAACAGATATAATTAGCGGTAAATACACAGGAACTGTTGATAATTTTAAATTAGACAATTTAAAACTAAAATATGGAAGAAAATCTATGTTGGTAGGTAGTTGTAACATAAACGGATTACCCGATATAAACAATACATTTATGTTTATTACGGTAGATTCTTTAAAAACAAAACGAACCGACTTAGAAACAATAAAAATACCACCCTATAAAAATAATAATTTTATTAAGTTGCCAAAACAAATTGCAAATATGGGAACTATAATTTACAGAGGAAATTTTACAGGATTGTATAACGATTTTGTATCTTACGGGAAATTTTATACTGATGCAGGAGTAATATCTACAGATATTTTGTTGAAAAATGAAGTAAATTCAAACAAAGCAAAACTTAATGGGGAGTTTTCTACATACTCTATAAATTTAGATAAAATTTTAGAAACAAATGCTAAAATAGGAGATATAAATATTTCGGCAAAACTTGATGGGTATATTTCTCCTGACTCTATTGTAGCAAAATTAAACGGAAATATAGACAAACTTGCCGTTTTAAACTATCATTATAAAAATATAAATATTGATGGAACTATAAAAAATAAAGAGTTTGAAGGATTATTTGAAGTTAACGATTCTAACTTAGTTATGGACTTTTTAGGAGTTATGAATTTTGATAGTAAAAATCCGAGATATGATTTTACAGCAGATATAAAATATGCCGATTTATACAAATTAAATATTTACAAATCAGATACATTAGCTACAGTATCAGCAAAAATGGTATCGCAATTCACGGGTAACGATATTGATAAAATGAATGGACGAATAAATATTTTCGACTTTAATTTTGCTAATTCTGTTAATAATATAAATATTCACGAATTTTCTTTTATATCGCATAAAACAGAAGAATATATGCGAGTTAATATTTTTTCAGATTTTGTTGAAGCAGAAATAATAGGACAGTATAGACTAGTTACACTTATCAACACATTAAAAAAAATGTCTAACAATTATTACCCCTCGCTATTTGAATTTAACCAAGAACAAGCCGACGAATTTAATAATAACTTTACATACTTAATAAAATTAAAAGATAATAAAGACATATTAAGTTTCTTTATAAAAAATTCTGAAATAAAAACCGGCTCAACAATTTTTGGTAAAATAGATCAAGAAAACAATAAATTTATTACAAAAGGAATATTTAAATCTTTAACATTAAACAATGTTGAATTTAGTAAATTAAATTTTATTCTTGATACAGAAAATGATAGTTTAATTTTTAAACTTAACAGTAAAAAAATAAAATTGAACAATAATTATGAAATAACAGACTATAAAACAAGTATAAAAACTAAAGATAACGTATCTGATTTTCAAATGTTTTGGGATAGTGAAAGCGGTTTTAGAAATTCGGGTGATATTTTCTCGCAAATACGCTTTTCTAAAAACAAAAAAACTAACAATAATATAATGGATATTGATTTTATACCATCTTATTTTGTAGTAAACGATACTATCTGGTATTTAAATAATTTTAGCAGTAGAATCGACACAAGCAGTATTGTAATTAACAAATTAGTAATAAACAACGAAGACCAATTCCTTTTTGTAAATGGCAAAATTAGTAAAAATGAAAAAGATACACTTTCGTGCTATATCCACGATATAAGCTTAAACAACATTGTAAATATGCTTGGCGTAAATATTAATTTAAAAGGCAATATTTCGGGCGATGTTAGTTTGTCTGATGCATATAATAAATTTTATTTAAACACTGTTTTAGATATAGAAAACTTAGTTTTTAATGATGAAAAGTTTGGACACGGCAAAATTGAATCAAAATATATAAAAAAAGCACAATCGCTTGCCATTAATTTTAAAAACACTAACACATCTTTCAATATCATTAATTTAAAGGGAAATTATTATCTAAAAAGTAAAGCTATAGATTTTAAACTAAACCTTAATAAAATAAAAAGCGATATTGCCGAAAGATATTCAAAGGTTTTATTTAATAATTTTCATGGAGTTGTGAATGCTGATATAGATATTTCGGGCAAAATAGACAAACCTATTTTCGAAGGTTTTTTGGTTACAAAAAGAGTTAGTATGAAGCTAAACTATTTAGAAACCAACTATAATTTTAATGATACCGTTTGGCTAAAAAAAGATGGTTTTATATTTAACGATTTTAGATTCGACGATAATATTAAAGGACACTACGGGCTTGTAAATGGTGCAATAACACACAATAATTTTAAAGATTTTAAAATTGATTTAAGCATAAAACTAAATAATCTCAAGGCACTAAACACAAAAGCTAATGATAACAACATGTTCTATGGCTTGGCTTTTGCCGATGGAATTGTTGATATAAAAGGAACACCCGATAATATAAAAATTGTATCATCGGTTAAAACCAAAAAAAATACAAAAATAATGTTTCCTTTATCTACACCCGATGAGGTAGATGATAATAACTATGTGCAATTTGTGAACACCGATACAAAAAACAAAGATAAGCAACAATATAAAGTTGATTTATCAGGAATTGAAATGCTGTTAAATATTGATGTTACACCTGATGCAAAAGTGGAATTAATTTTTGATGAAAAAACAGGCGATATCATAAAAGGTAATGGCACAGGCGATTTAGAGCTTAAAATAGACAAACAAGGAAGTTTCTTTATAAATGGCGAATATTTTATAAATAGAGGAAACTATTTGTTTACTTTAAGAAATGTGATAAACAAAAAATTTGTTCTAGAATCTGGTAGTTCAATTAAATGGACAGGTGATATTTACTCGGCACAAATAAATGCCAATGCAGTTTACAAACTAAAAGCTTCGCCATATAATTTAACCTTAGACCCAGAAGACAAACCAAGAATACCTGTAGAATGCAAACTAAATCTTACAAAAAATTTGATGAACCCAAATATTAAATTCGGACTTAATATGCCTAACACATCAGACAGGATTACAAATGTTTTGTCAAGTATGTCGGAAGACGAACTTAACCGACAGATTATTTATCTGTTGGTTACAAGCAATTTTTACACAAATCCCGATTTAGTTTCGGGAACAGACCAACCCGTAGCAGGCAATGCCTTTGGCAATACTACCAGCGAACTTTTGTCTAATCAGCTAAGTAACTGGTTGTCGCAAATAAGCGACGATTTTGATATTGGTGTAAACTACCACCCAGGCGACGAAATTTCGAGCGATGAAGTTGAACTTGCTCTTTCTACTCAAATTTTTAACGATCGTGTTATTGTTAGTGGAAATCTTGGTATTGGAGAATATCAAACAAAAAACTCTGAAAGCTCTGTTGCAGGCGATTTTGATGTAGAAGTTAAGGTTAATAAAAAAGGAAACCTGCGTTTAAGAGGCTTTAATCGTGTAAACGATAATGTTACATACAAAAACTCACTCTATACTCAAGGTGTTGGAGTGTATTTTAAAGAAGATTTTATTTCTTTTAAAGAACT
>CAZRWZ010000146.1:0-7331 GCA_964603745.1 uncultured Bacteroidaceae bacterium
ATTCGGTATGCCTCCAGCATACAAGCGCGGGTTCGATTCCCGTCATCCGCTCTTGATTTATTTCTGTTATTGCGAACATTCACAGAATGTGCGGCAATCTTTAAATAAACTAATAAGCTGAGTTCGATTTAAGCTTAATAAAGAAATCCAAAAAGCCACAAGGGTATTGTTTTATCATAGCCATACTCAATATTATCGGCAACAACATAAGAGTTATCAATATTTTTAATTTGCTTATTCGTTTTATTTTTACCGCCAATTTCAAATGTAAACTTATCATTAATAAAGAAATCGCCTTTATTGGGGTAGCTTACAGTGTTATTATTAGAAATCTGATTTAAAAAGAATGTTTCTCTTATGTTACCAATACTTGCTATATCTTGTGCCAGCATATATGCAAAATTGGTATTGTCTAGGTATAATTTTTCTGGTTTTTGGAGTAAACTTACACCTATAGAATTTTTATGAATAACTTTAAATATGCCAGCATCATTAAGATAATTTATATAATCGAGAATTGTTTTTCTTGTAACCTGAATTTTATTAGAAATGGCACTCACATTTGGTTTAAACGGAACCGATTTACTAACTATTAATAGTAACTGTTTAATTTTGTTTACAATAGAAATATCTGTATTACGCAATAATGGTAACTCTATTTCTAAAATCATATTAATAATTTCTTGTAATTGCTTATAGTATAAAACCGTATTGCCTTCAAAAAATGGAAAATAACCTGTTTTTAAATATTCATCAAAATATTGCAATGGCTTTGTTTTTTTGGAAATATTGAGTGCTATTTTAGTATGATTTAATAATATATCTTCGAGGCTAACACTATTTATTTTAATATTATATCTGAATATTAAGAACTCGCGAAAAGAAAGCCCCTGCATATTAAACACCAATGCTCTTCTGCTTAAATCGGCTCGTGCATTTAAAATTTCTAATAAAGACGAACCTGTAAATACAACTTTTAACTTAGGGTGGTAATCGTAAATATTTTTTATTTCTACTGCCCAATTGGGGTATTTATGAACCTCATCTATAAATAAATGTTCGCCACCTTTACTAACAAACATATCAGCAAAATCTAGCAGACTGTTTTCTGCAAAAAACATATCGTCTAACGATACATAAATAGCTTTATTCGACTGTTGGTATTGTTTCTTTATATATTGTAATATTAGAGTAGTTTTACCAATACCACGCGAGCCTTTAATCCCTATTAAACGCCTATTCCAAGGTAATTCGTTTAATAAATACCGTTCAAAATTTAATGATGTTTCGTTTATTAAATTTATATGTCTTTTTCTAATATTATCCATTTTTATACTTTATAAAGTCCAAATATACAATAAATTGTTTATTATAGAATACAATTTGTAATTTATTTGTATTCTGTGAGAAACAAAATTACATATTTAATTCCTCATTGCGAGGAGACACATCATGACAATCTGCAAAAAAAAATTAATTAGAGCTTGTCTATAAAGTCCGATTTCTGCGTTGTTGCTCAAAATTTAAATCCTCAAATACCTTTGTATTCTGCGGTTTAAATTCCTCACACGCCTTGAACTCAAACTTTATAGTTCAATCTCTTGACTTTATGGACAGACGCTACTTATTGTATTAAATTTTTAATAAATTTAAACGAATAAAAAAAGAAGTAAAAGCATAACATTACACCCAAATATTTGTTGTTTCAAAACAACATTTACCAATAATATTTGTTGTTTAGAAACAACATTATTATATTTGTAAAAAATATAACATGGAAAAGCTTTATAAATATTCACAAATACGAATAAAACATCTTTCAAGTAAATTCGAAAGATATCTTTACAAACAAATAGCTTGGGAAGACAGATTAATAGGTATAACAGGAGCTCGTGGCACAGGAAAAACCACTTTAATGCTTCAATATATTAAAAACAATTATAAAAACTCTAACAAAGCAATATATATTTCAATGGACGATTTTTATTTTACTCAAACCCGTCTATTCGATTTTGCAGAAGAATTTTATTTAAACGGAGGTAGATATCTTTTTATAGATGAAGTGCATAAATATGCAAACTGGGGGCAAGAAATAAAAAATATATACGATATATTTACCGATTTAAAGATCGTATTTTCCGGCTCATCGGCTTTGCAAATACAAAATTCAGAAGCTGATTTAAGTCGTAGAACAGCAATGTACCATCTACACGAATTATCGTTTAGAGAATATTTAATATTATTAGAAAATAAAAATTATAATAAATTTTCTTTAAAAGAAATTACAGAGGATTATAATGAAATAATTCCTGATTTAATAAAAGACGATAGTATTTTGCCAAGATTCAATAATTACCTTGAAAAGGGTGTTTATCCATTTTTTATTGAGGTAAAAGGGCGGTTTTACGATAGATTAATAAATATTATTAATGTAATAATTGAAAACGATTTACAAGCAATCGAAAATATCAATTATCAAACAACAATAAAATTAAAAAAGATAATAGCTTTAATTGCTGATAGCGTTCCTTTTAAAGTTAATATTTCAGAATTAAGCAGAAAATCAGAATTAAGCAGAGATGTTCTACTACGTTTATTAAGTTCATTAGATAGAGCAAATTTAATAAATCCTTTACGTCAAACATCAGCACCAACAGGACATTTAACAAAACCCGAAAAAATATACCTGAATAATACAGCTTTATTAAAAGCTCTTAATACAAATAATAATTTCTCGGTTGGTACATTAAGAGAAACTTTTTTCTTAAACCAATTAACACAAAATCATATAGTAACATATCCTAAAAAAGGCGATTTTTTTGTTGATGATAAATATTTATTTGAAATTGGCGGAAAAGATAAAACAAACAAGCAAATTGAAGGAATAGAAAATGCTTTTATAGCTGCCGATGATATTGAGTATGGCTATAAAAACAAAATACCTCTTTGGTTGTTTGGGTTTTTGTATTAAAAAAAATCTTTTTTAGACACAAAACTGTTTAACAGATTTAACAAAACTGTATTCAAAATGCTTTTTCCGTAAAGCAAAATAATCTTAAGAATGCTTTCTGTATAAAGCATTTTGTTGTATATTTGCTTTTTTGTAAAGAGCAATTATTATGGAGGAGTTATATAACGAACATAGAATTTTATTAGAAAATACAGATTTAGAATTTAAACGCTATTTAATGCCTAATATACCGTGGCAAGAGCGGTTGCTTGGTATTCAAGGGTTTAGGGGTGTTGGCAAAACCACAATGATTTTGCAATATATAAAAGAAAACTATGAAGATAGCGACAAAGCATTGTATGTAAGTTTAGATAATATTTATTTTTCTGATAATAAATTAGTTGATTTTGCAAAAGAATTTGTTGCAAATGGTGGCGAACATTTGTTTTTAGACGAAGTACATAAATACGAAAATTGGTCGGTAGAATTAAAAAACATTTACGATTTATACAAAAACTTAAAAATAACTTTTACAGCATCATCTTTATTAGAAATATTAAACTCACAGGCCGATTTAAGCCGTCGTGCAGTAGTGTTTTTTATGCAAGGATTATCGTTTAGAGAGTATATTAATTTTAGTTTAAATACTAATTTCAAAGCATACAGTTTAGAGCAGATTATAGAAAATAATCAAAAAATAAGTAAAGAAATACTTTCTAAAACAAAAATTATTAAACATTTCAAAAAATATATTGCATCTGGATATTATCCGTTCTTTAAAGAAAGTGAAGATTTGTATTATAATAAAATTAATGCTGTTACAAATATGGTTATCGAAATTGAATTGCCATTATTAAGAAATATTGAAATGAGTAAAACTGTTAAAATAAAGCAGCTTTTATATGTTATTGCTAAATCATCGCCATTTAAACCAAACATATCAAAATTAGCAGAGCGTATAGGCGTAACTCGAAACACCTTAATTGAGTATATAAACCATTTATCAGACACAAAGTTAATTAATAATATATACGCAAATTCTAAGGGAATTAGTTTGTTGCAAAAACCTAATAAAATTTTTCTCGAAAATACAAATTTGTCATTTGCTTTTGCAGGTATTAGTTCTGATAAAGGCAATTTAAGAGAAATCTTTTTTTTAAATCAACTATCGCAAAATCATACTGTAACTTATCCTAAAAAAGGCGATTTTTTTGTTGATGATAAATATTTATTTGAAATTGGCGGAAAAGATAAAACAAACAAGCAAATTGAAGGAATAGAAAATGCTTTTATAGCTGCCGATGATATTGAGTATGGCTATAAAAACAAAATACCTCTTTGGTTGTTTGGGTTTTTGTATTAGGCGTTTCTTTTTATTTTAAACAAACGAATAAAAACAGTTTCTAAAGCCAAAAAGAATAGGGCTAAAATAACAAAATAATACCAAAGTTGTTTGCCGTAACTGTTTGTAATTTCTTGAGTTAAATGCTCGTCGGAGCTACTAAAAATTTGCCAATTTTTAAGTTTGTTGTTTTCTATTATTCTTTTTATCTCATTGATATTAGTAAAGGTCATATCGCTTTCACTTCTGTTGTAATTAAACGAAATTACATCAACAATTTCTTTATTCTTTTTTATAGAATAATTTGTCGATTTTGTAATATAATTGTCAATATTAAGGTAGGTTTTGTTTCCTATTTTGCTTGTTTGGCTTATAAAATCTACATTGTAATTTTTATTACTAATATTTATAGGCTCGTCGTAAAACTTATGATACTCTATTTTTTCGCTGTTGCTGATATAATAAAACAATTTGTGTGTTTGATTCGATAGAGCTACATTGTAAAACAATGGCAAAAACAAGGGCGATTTATTAAAATTTTCTTCGTTTTTATTTACAGCATTAAAAGTGAAAATATACAAATTACCTTTACCAAATTTTTTTCTAAAAAGCAGTGGCGTATTATCTTTTGTTACTAAAACTATTTCTGTGTTATAGTTGTTTTTATTTGTCTTGAAACAAGAATTAATTTTTGGCAAAATGGTTTTTGCATCAATTTTCTCAAATAAATCTTTAAAAATATCAATATTGTTATCAATATTTTTTATTTGAGCAAAATTTGTATCAATATCACTAAAAGTGAAAGTTCCTACATTGCCTAAAAAATTATTATATGCTTGTGTATTTTCTTTGTTTATGTTCGGAATTAAAATAAAACTACCACCTTGCTCAATATATTTATTTATTTCTGTAATAAATCCGTTTGTTATATCGGCATTGCCATACATAATAATAACATCGTTTTTGTTAAAAGCCGAATATTCTATTGCATTATTATTTTGGTATTTATAGCTAAAATAATCTTCAACAGAAAAAATAGCTTCTAAATATTTGTTAGGTTTATCGCCTATGGCTAAAATATTTATTTCATTTTTAATTCTGTAGCTGAAAAACAATGAGTTATCGAACACTATCGGATAATCCTCTATTTTTATTTCGCAATTATAATTAGCTTTTTGGGTATTTGTGTAGTTAAACACAAGCGTTTGTTCTGTACCTGCTTCTATATCGATGCTAGAAACTGCTTTAACACTGTCGTTTATCAATAATTTAACAGGCAAATCGGTTAAATCTTCGGCAGAAAAAGAATTTATTTTTACATGAAGTTTTTCTTTTTGCCCAAATTTGCGGTTAGGCAAATCGAACCAACAAGTATCAACCGATATATTGTTGGTTTTGCTTAATTCCGAAGGTATTAAATTAATATTTAAACTGTCGTATTTACTTAGTTCTTTGTTCAAAAAATTGTATTGAAAATCGGATAAAATATAAAGTTTATTGGTTTTTATATTTTTGATTATATCAGAATTTATATCAATAATTTCGTTAATATTTTTTGATTTGTGACTTATTGTTATTTCCGAAATATAATCTGATAAGTTATTGTAGTTCAGTAGATATTGATATTTTGCAGGCATATCGTTGCTTAGCAACAAAAATTTTGCTTTCCCTTTGTAGGCATTGGCAATGTTTATTGCATTTTTTTTGTAATTTTCTAACAGAATGCCTTTTTCGTTTTCTAAACTAGAGCTAAACGAGTTGTCAATGTAAATAGATATTGTTAAATCTTTATTGTTTTGCGTGTTATTGTCGGTTTTAGATAAATATGCTTGGGCAAAAATCATTACCAACGAAACAATAAACAAAATGCGTGAGGCAAGAATTAGCAAGTGTTTTAGCTGCGATTGCGATTTACTTTTTTCTGTAACAGATTGTAGAAAACTTATATCGCTATATAAAACAGTTTTGTATCTTCTAAAATTAAAAAGGTGTACAATTATTGGTATGACTATAAAAAACAGACCATATAAATAGTTGTGATGTTTAAAAAATAAATCCATTTATTCTTTTACAGGATTTATACTTAAAACAGGAATATCGGAAGCAAAAATAATTTGTTTTGCAAGCGAACCTATAATAAATTCTTGAAAATTATTTTCTTGCTGGGTCATTATTGCAATTAAATCGGCATCAACATTATAGGCATAACTTATTAGCTTGTGTGCCATAATATCAATATTTTTTTCAGATTTAATTATTTTTATATCACATTCAATATCATCAATAATTATATCTTTTTTAACCTGCAAGAGTTGCGTTTCTGCCTTGTCGATAACCGATTGATTATCTGTGGTTACAATAGTTACAGCATGTATTTTAGATTTAAAAAACTTTGCAATTTTCTTGGTTATTTCAACCTTGTCTTTTGTTTCTTTTTTGGTGTCGAGTGGCAAAATAATATTATCGCAACCATCGTTGTGTTCGTTTCCTTTAAATGTGATAACAGGGCAAGTAGATTGTTTAATCAAACTTAATGCATTTGAACCAATAATTTTTTTACCAATATTACCGCCACTACTTGTTCCTACTGATATCATTGCAGGGTCAATTATTTTAGATATTCGCAAAATAGTTTCTACAACTTTTCCTTTTTCTACTATTGTATTAATATTTACTTTATGCTCTTTTTCGGCTTTGTCGGCAAGTTTACGAAGGTTTTCCTCCATTCTGTTTACCGTATCGTCTTTTTCTTTCTGACTAAAAAAACGCCAAATTGGCCCGTGTGTTCTAATTACATGAAGCAAGGTAATGCTTGCCTTAAATAGTTTTGCAAGGTTATATGTTTGCTCTAACCCAATTAATGATTGCTCGCTAAAATCTATCGGAATTAATATTGTTTGTTTCATTACTTTTTTTTTGCAAAGATAATTTTACAATTTACATTTAACAAATTACTGCTAATAATTATTAGAAGTCTCCCCAATATACTTAAACCAAATAGCTTTTCGGTTTTTCTACTTTTTCTTTTTCCATTTTTAT
>CAZRWZ010000147.1:0-7306 GCA_964603745.1 uncultured Bacteroidaceae bacterium
GTCATATTTGCCATAACTCCATTTGTAGCAACGGTGTCGCCATTAGAATTAGTTAGCCACCAATGCAATTCATTTGCTTTATTATCTGTCATTAATCTAATTGCGATTTTTGCATCTGATGAAACAATACTGTAATCAAAAGCATCGTTAGTATTATCGCCATCGTTTGTTAAATCTGTATATGCATTAAATTCATATGTATCAAAATTTGATAAATTTTCGGTTGTTGTAAATATGTAGTTTGCATTTTCTAATGAATTTATTGTTCCTGTAAATGTTTCTGTTACAGTATTGCCATTAAGAACATAAGATACAGGGAAATTACTAATTGGATTAAGACCATAATTTCTTATTGTAACTTTAATATTCTCAGTTGCAGTTAACGAACAGTTAGAACTATTATCGGGAGATGTAAAAGCCACTACACCTGCATCATATTCTTGTTGTTCATAAACTCTAACATCATCAATACCTAAAAAATCTTGATTAGTGCAATCATAATGAACAAATGCTATATATATTGTTTGACCTATATACGCATCAAGATTTATTGTTCTTAGTTCAAAATAAGTGTGCCCTTCAGTTACTTCTTCAAAAAGATTATCAGTAAAATCTGCAAGATTTGTTCCTGTAGTTGAAACTAAAACTTTATACTTCTCGTTATCGTATGCTGCATTTTCATTAGAACGTCTCCACCATTCTAATCTAGGATTTGCTGTACTTGCCGATAGTGTTATTGCAGGTGTTATAAGGTAATTGTCAGGATGAATTCCAGTACCTGCCCAAGATCTAGACTGAATCATTTGTGTTCCTGAATGACTAAACATTGCAGAGACTATCCAGTTCCTTTTATCTCCATCATTATCAATAACTGACCAACCTGCAGGTAATGTATCGTTTACTTCAAAATCTTCGTAAAAAATATCTGCACTTCTAAAAATTGGTGCTTTTGAGTTATTAATATTAGTAGCACTGCTCGTAATTATATTATTAACACCGTTTCCTCTTTTTGCAATTTCTTGAGAAACTCCATTGTAATACACAAATAATAATATAAAAATAAATGTAATTCTTTTCATAATTTTTTTTATGGCAAATATATGGTTTATGTTGTAATATAACAACACAAACTTCCTATACAAAAAGCTTATAATAATGAAATAAAACTGTACAACAACTGTACACTTAGTTATAATACATTGCATATGTGCAGATTAAGCATATATAGTCTTTTAAGCTTGTGAATTTAAACGAATAAAAAAGAAAAAGCAGAAAACCCTAAAAGCTATATAATTTGAGTATATCATAACCGAATTTAAATTATATTTCATATCAAATAATCAAAGTTTTGTTACAATTAAATATATTAATACTTTTGCCAAACTTACAACGATAATTTTTATAGATGAAGATATATCCAAATTTGTTTTATGCTAAGATAATGTTATTCGGAGAATACGCTGTAATTTTTGATTCTATGGCATTAACAATACCTTATTCCCATTTCAATGGAGAGTTAGCTTTTATAAGAAAAGATAATTATACAAACCAAGCTTTTGCAACAAAATCTAATAAAGATCTTATAGAGTATAGCGATTATATTTGCGAATTGGAACGAAAAAACAAATTACTTTGCGAATTTAATGTGGCAAAATTTAAGAACGATGCAAAAAAAGGTTTGTATTTTGAGAGTACTATCCCACAAGGTTATGGTTTGGGCAGTTCTGGGGCATTAGTTGCAGCCTTATACACAAAATATTGCACAAATAAAATTACGGGAAGAAATAGCTTGTCAAAAGGAAAAATAATTGAATTGAAAAATATTTTTGCACAATTAGAATCTTATTTTCACGGCACAAGTTCGGGTTTAGACCCTTTAAATGCATATTTAAAATATTCTGTTTTTATAAAAAACAAAACAGATATTGAGATTGTACGACTTCCTGTGCCTAATTTAAACGGACTTGGTGCAATTTTTTTAATAGATACCGGTGTTCCCGGTAATACTCAACCGCTTGTAAATCTGTTTCTTGACAAATATAAACAAACTAAGTTTAAAAAACTGGTACACAATGAGTTGATAACATACAACAACGAATGTGTAAACGGAATTGTTGAAGGCAGTATGGATAAATTATTCGATAATTTAAAAAAACTATCGGCATTTCAGCTTGAAAGAATGAACCAGATGATACCTTATAAATTTCAAAATTTATGGAAATCGGGTTTAGATAGTAATAAATTCTTTTTAAAATTATGTGGTTCCGGAGGCGGTGGTTTTATTATGGGTTTTACAAAAGATTATAATAATGTAAAAGATTATATGTTAGAAAAAGATATTGATATTATACCTGTTTTTATTTCGTAGAATTAACATGGATAAGGATTTTGCACTTGCGGGAAAACGCAATAAGTTAGTTGGTTTATTAAAAGAAAAAGGCATTAGCGATAAAACAGTTTTATCGGCAATTAGCATAATTCCACGTCATAAATTTTTACCAAAAGGAGCCGAAAGTCATGCTTATATAGACAAGGCAATACAAATAGGAAGCGGACAAACCATATCGCAACCATACACCGTAGCATTTCAAACCGAACTTTTAGAAATAAAAAAGTATGATAAGGTTTTAGAAATTGGTACAGGCTCGGGATATCAGGCAGCAGTTTTAGCAGAAATGGGAGCAAAAGTTTATTCAATAGAAAGACATAAACCTCTTTATTTAAGTTCGAAAGAACTGCTTTTGAAATTGAATTATAATGTAAATGTTTTTTTAGCTGATGGATTTACAGGTTTAACCAATTTTGCTCCATTCGATAAAATTATAATAACATGTGGTGCTCCAGAAATACCAGTAAAACTTTTATTGCAACTTAAAATTGGGGGTATCATGGTTGTTCCTGTAGATAAAAATGAAACCCAAGATATGCTTAAAATAATAAAAATATCGGAAAAAGATTTTGATATTAGCTCTCACGGAAAATTTATGTTTGTACCTATGCTTAAGGGAATTATTGAATAGGTATTTTTATACTCAAAACCAACTAAACTACTATGGGCTACTATAAGACCTTAGATATTAGACCTTAGATGTTAGACTTTTAGACAATCTAAGGTCTAAGCTCTAATATCTTTTTATTTTTTAGAAGCTGAAAGCAAAATGCAATAGAAGTGCATAGTTTTAACTACATTTGTGACCAATAAAAAAAGCAGTTTGTAAACACAAACTGCTTTTAATGTTTAACTAAAGCTCGTCGATAAAAACAGATTTTTTTGCATTTATAGACAAGAACTAACTAAAAAAATCTTAATATTTAAAAATTTCAGACTCTGAATCGCATTTAATATTTAAAGATTTTATATTTGCCTGAATTCGTAAAACACTACCATTTGTTAAATTACTACTTAATTTATTAATATTTCCTGAAACCGAAATATTCGATTTATCACATATAATATTTAGGTCTTCTATTTCAGCATTATTCATAATAATATGAGTTGAATTATTAAGTAATAATTTAAATTTGGCGGTGTTTAAATCGCTAATACTTAAATACCCTTTGTTAATAGAGCTAACAAAACTTATATTCTTAAAATTTATTTTAATATTCTCTTTAGTATCTATGTAAAGAGTATCGTTACTAATTTTAACACTTTCTAAGCCTGCATTAGATATTAATTCATTTTTATCAGATTTTGTAAGTGTAACACTGTTGCCAGATATTATAACTACTGCCCTAAATTCATCAAGATGATTCGTTTTAATTTCTACTGTTTCAAATCTTTTTATTTCGGCTTTTAGCTCAAAAAAAGTTGTAAAAGTCAATATAAAAAGAAATGTTACTGTTACTAATAATATTTTTTTACTTGTTTTCATAATTTATTTATTTTTGTACATATTAATTATCTCTTCAATATCAATATTTAATAATTGCATTGCTTTAAAAAACGACGGAAGGTTATTTTTAAAAAAGTCTTCTTTTTTTATTTCCAATGTTTTTTTATAAGCTCCTACTTTTATAAAATAGCCAATACCTCTTTTATTGTAAACAATTTCTCTGTCAAGCAGATACGAGTAAGATTTGTTTACTGTATTAGGATTTACCTCTATACTTACAGCATATTCTCTTACCGAAGGCAATCTGTCATTTTCTTTTATTTTCTTTTCTAGTATTTTCTCACAAAAATTGTCGGCAATTTGTAGGTATATTGCTTTGTTATCTTTAAACTCCATAATTTAAACCTCCTTTTCTTTTACATTAAAGTAGGTAATTGCCCAGAAAATAGGAGCTAATAAATATGTAAGGAATATATCAATTATTTTACCTGTCCATAATTTATCGATAGTAATATTATTAGCATTAACAGACGAAAACATTATACTTCCGTTTCCGGGAATTGCAAACGATTTACTTAAATAATATGCCATAACTCCAACAATACTCATAAAAATTAAACCAAAAATAAATATATATAAACCAGTAAAAAATACAGGAACTTTTTTAAAATAAGAAGCTCCTGCTAAAAACAAGGATTGAATTACTATTAAATTAAAAACGATTTTATAAGTAGCTTCGTTAAACGGATTAAATGTTCCTATATCAAAAGTAAACAACATTTTACCTAATCCTAAAAACATTAAATACGAAATGTAAAAAACAGCAGTAAAGCTAATTACAAACCCTACCGAAGTTAAAAATAACTGAGTAAACGATTTCTCGAAATGCGAAGCCGGTAAATTTATATATGTAATTGTTCTTTCTTTTTTTCTAAAATCGGCAAAAGCCATGCCTGCAATTGCAATTCCGCTAAGTAGTAATGTGGTGTTAAAAATCTCGTTAAAATGTTGCCACATCAAACCTCCGTTATATCCGCTTATCATCAATATAACAAATATTAATCCTATTATTGATGCAAAACCAATACCTACAATCTTTAAGTTTTCGAAAAATTCCTTTTTAATTAAAAGGATAATTCTTTTTATACAAAAATTTTTCATAATTCTAATTATTTAAATAGTTTACAAGTTTGCTGTTTTTTGCAATAACAGCATTAAATAAAATTTCCATATCGGGTTTAGTAAAATCGTTTGTGGTATTTTTGCAAATACTTTTATTACCTCCTAAACTAGGCTCAGAATAAAGAATATCCTCAGATTTATCACCCTCGTCAGTAGTAATAAATTTTATTTTCTCTGATATTTCATCAATAAAATTATTGAAACGAATTACACCATTATCTAAAATTATTACTCCGTCAATAATATTATCAATATCTCTAATTTGATGTGTTGAAATAATAAAAACCTTATCGTTGTTAATTGCTGCAGTAATAATTTTTCTAAACGTGCTTTTTGATGGAATATCTAAACCGTTTGTTGGCTCGTCCATAATTACAACATCGGTGTTACAAGCCAAACCAAAAGCTAAAAGAAATTTCTTTTTTTGTCCGTACGACATTTTATTTAAACCTGTTTGCTCGGGTACATTTAACTGCGATGCGTAATCTTTGTAATCGCTTAAGCTAAAATTCGGATAAAAGGGAGAGTATATTTTTATATACTTATTTACAGATATAGAAGGTGTGTTAAACTCTTCTGGAATAAAATAAAACTTCTTTAAAAACTCGGGGCTTCTGCTTTTAGATGCTAGTTGGTCTATATTACAAGACCCTTCTTTAGGAAAAAGTAAACCGCAAACTTGTTTTAAAAGCGTTGTTTTTCCTGCTCCGTTTTTACCAAGCAAACCGTAAATATGCCCTTTTTCTGTGCTTAAATTTAAGTTGTCGAACAACTTAAAATCCTTTTTGTAAGCAAAACTTAAATTATTTATTTCTATCATAATTAATAAATTTAGTGTATTAGTACAATAGTACACCGCAAATGTAAGGTAAGTTTTTTTGTTTTCCAAATTATTTGAAAAAAAAAATACTCAATCTATTTAACTTTTCGAGAATTTATGCAATGTTGATATAAATCAATCAAATTTTATTATCCTTATATGTGTTGATTTACAGACCAATAATTGATTATTATTGATTGAAAACAAAAGGAGTTTATTTTAAATATTTAAAATACAATAAGTATATTATTAACAAGGCTTCCTTAATTTATTAAAGAAGTCATTTTGTTATTTCTACAAACCCAAATCAGCCGATATTTTCAGCATTCTACGAATTGGTTTTTCTGCTTTTAACCGAATTTCTTCATCAAGAGTAATTTCTGGTAATTCGTATTTTAAAGCATTGTATATTTTTTGCAATGTGTTAAGTTTCATAAAATTACAGTCGTTACAAGCACAAGTGCTGTCTTTTGGTGGTGCAGCAATAAAAGTTTTTTGTGGGTTTGATTTTTGCATTTGGTGCAAAATACCGCTTTCGGTTGCAACAATAAATTTATCGAATTCAGTATTTTTTGTATAATTTAATAAGGATGATGTAGATCCAATATGATCGGCAATTAATAAAACATGCTTTTCGCATTCGGGGTGAGCAATAATTTTTGCATCGGGGTTTTCTTTTTTAAGTTCGAGAATACGTTCTAACGAAAAATCTTCGTGAACATGGCAAGCTCCGTCCCAAAGAAGCATTTCACGATTGGTTACACTATTAATAAAATTACCTAAGTTTTTATCTGGGGCAAAAATTATTTTCTGGTCTAGCGGCAATGTGTCTATAATTTCTTTTGCATTAGATGATGTGCAAATAATATCTGTCATTGCTTTAATATCGGCAGTTGTATTCACATACGAGATTACCATATGCTCTGGGTGCTGCTTTTTAAACTCTGCAAAATCTTTTGCAGGAGCAGAATCGGCCAAAGAGCAACCTGCTTCTAAATCTGGTAAAATAACTTTTTTATCGGGACATAAAATTTTTGCAGTTTCTGCCATAAAATGCACTCCTGCAAAAACAATCATATCTGCATTAGTTTTTGCCGCTTCTTGTGCAAGTTTTAAACTGTCGCCTACATAGTCAGCAATATCTTGAATATCACCTGTTTGATAAAAATGTGCTAAGATAACAGCATTTTTTTCTTTTTTTAATCTGTCTATTTCTTCAATTAAATTAATTGTGCTGTCAACAGGTATATCTAAAAAACCTTTGGTTTTTAAATCTTCTAAATTAATTTCCATTATTAAATATTTAGTCAGCAAATTTAAAAATTATGTTTACAAAATGAATAAGACTTAAAGTTATTTTTGTTTTTTTAACGCAAAAACATATATTTCACTGTAAAGTTTGATGTTTTTTTTGATATACTCAATCCATTTAGCTTTTAGGGAATTTATACAGATTTATTTTTTCTTT